>NZ_JAAQXA010000039.1:0-13359 GCF_012985775.1 Pseudomonas sp. WS 5011 | reverse complement strand
GAGGAAAAACACGGAGGAAGAAGCCGCATCGTGACCGATGCGGTTAGAATTTAAACCCCGCGCAATCGGGTGAAGCCACCGGTCACGTTGTTAGCGAAATGAGCGGTCACGTTCACCGAAATCCGCAACTTTCGATTAAATCGACAGCCTACGGCGAGGGGCACTTGGTTCTACTGGTGGTTCAATGTCTGTCCGGTGCACGGCTGCCTTCTGCTTGAAGAAGAGAGTACCTCGGCACCAAAGGCTCTACATTCTATGATTCGCAAGAATCAGGCGCTGATGCCCTATGGCGGGTGGGTGCTCAGTTCGTACATTCAGAGACGGCAAAACTTGAGCCGTGACTCATTTAAGGTGCTGCTGCTTATGGCACTGGAGTTTCAGAAGTGGTACCAGCAGTCTGTTCAGCGCGGTACTTTCCTTGTAGATGGAGCAGAGGTTGGTCTCGCCGAGATGGAGAGATTTCTAAGTGACCTTCTGGCAATCATTGGCAAAAAACGAGTTTATCCTGGCGATCCACTTCCTGACATCGCGCAAATTCTGTGTATCAAGTCCTGGAGTACGCTTAGTTCTTCGCTGCCAATAGACTCAGGCTGTGAGCCTTTTTTATGCCTAGATCCCGGCGAGCACTCCGGTAACATCCGCATGGCAATGTTTGCTTTTCTCGGCCTGCTTCTGAAGCTGCCGTATTGTGTTCATCTGTGGCCTGCTGGCAACGGGCCGATCGACGAGGGATCGTTCGCCAACATTTGGATTGGAATGCACAGTGATGCGGCGAGGGTGCCTAGCTATTTTGGTTGGTTGCGGCAGCGTTCTGAGGAGTGGAGCGAGCCTATCCGCATCCATTTTCAATATCTGCTTGAGGATGGGACGCGGAAGATCCGTTCCGGAGAGAAGGTGAAAAGCTGGATAGAGGAAAAAACTAACCCCCTGGTGCGCAATACGAGATAAATCTCGCCCGAGGCGTGGGGGTTATTCTTGGGGAAAATCGTAACGGAGGATCCTCATGCCGTCAATCCGAATTAATGTTGAAGCTCATAGGAGTTTCTGTAGGGAAGACGCGCGGGGCTCAGTTACTTCGCCCGAAATGCGTAGCATGTGAGACCTCCAGCAGTGGGTGCCTAGCAACGTGCCCGATTGCGAGCACTGAATAGCCCCGGCTACAACGCTTCCTGTTCCACCGTAAACCCTGCGGTCAATACAGCCTCGCCCAGTTCACTCCACCCTGCCTGCTCAGCAAAATACTTCATTCGCTGTGCAGTTCGTCTTGAGGCGGGCCTCCTGAGCTCAAAGGGTACGTTGTCAGGATGCATTGCATGAGGTTTTAGGCTGTGCCCCATCAGAGCCGAAACCTTGGCCAGTGTGGCCGCTATCCGAAATCCCCCTTCGTCGACATCTCCCCAGTGGTGGATGGGGGTGCCGATCTCAATGCTGGAAAGGATACGGCGGTACATTGCCGTCCAGGCTGGAGACGGCATGCCGGCGGTGTAAATTAGCAGGGTAGGGTGATCAAAGTGTCGCTTGGCTTCACTGTGGAACGTGGTTAGGTTTTCGATGGTAAGGACACCATCTATCGTGCCTGAAGCGGCATGAATGGTGCTGGCGGGAAGCCCGGTATAAGGCTCGTCGAGCCTTGCTGTGACACGGCCCCTGACGATATCTACATTACCTGCAAGTAATACCGGCTGCTCTTCTTTGAATAGTCCGAGCTCTTGCCAAATCTCTGGCGGCGTCCTGGCCGCGGCCTCCAGCGAACCTTGTAGCAAGACATCCAATGGAACAGTAAGTTGCTCGATCCGCTTGCTGTTTCGAAGCAAGCGAGCGCTGACTTCGCGCACCGAAGACAAGGTCGCATTCTGCGCACCGACACAATGGTCGATGACCATGATTGCTTCTACCCAGTCGGCAGCGGCGTCAGGCCCCCATCCCCGGACGTTCGCCATCCGTGACCATCTTTCAATAACTAGTTCGAGCACATCGTGCTGCGCTAGATGCGGTGCAAGGAGCGATTTGGCTTCGGCCAATATCTCTGCATGGGTGGTTTGCTTGAGAAATCGGGCAAGGGCAGGGGTATCTATCAGGTCAATGCGCTCGATCAGCCCATCTACTGGATTCAGTTTGTCGCGCACGAAGCTGATGGCTCCGACGTCCCGGGCAGCAAGGAACACTTCCTCGCATTGCTGCTTCTGGTGCCAGTTTCTGATCGAGCTGTACGGCTTGATCTGTGTCGCGGTCAACGCCGGAGGACGTTGACGCACACCGGCGGTTGCTTGGTTACCCGCCTTCAAAAGCTTGAATAGCAGTTTGTTGGCGATATCTTCTGGCGTCATTGGGAGGCTCCGTTGATGCCAGCTGATACAGGCAGCGCTTGCGACCGCATCGATGCGATCTCCTGTTCGATCAGCTCAGGATGAAACTCCCACAGGTCCTCGCGGAACTGATCACGCATCGCTTCAGTCACCTCAACGCGATCAACCTGAACGGCATGGCGTACGGGGTCTTTTTGAATCTCGAAGTAGCTGTCGAGGAATGCGTTGAGGATGCCGAGGTTCTCTCCTGGACTTGCGAGCAATACCTGCAGGCCGAGCTCCTGCAAATACTTCATAGTCGCCACAATGTTTGAGGTGTCCATCTTGTCGAAAGCTTCGTCCAGCATGATCAGCCTCAAACCGTCGTTCGTACCGTGATCCATGCGATAGGCGGACCACAGGCCGGCACCCGCGATGACATACAGTGGTGCGCGATGTTCTCCTCCTGATCCAGGTCCGATCCGTTTGCTCAGGTGGCCGATGGTTTTCGTCGTTACGCCATCCGGATCCACCTGCTCAATACGAATATCGAATTCATAGAATTCGCGGTAGTCATCCAGAGGGCTCTTGCCGCCAGCATTACCGACAGCGACCTTGTCACGCAGGAGTTCCTCGAATTGAGGAGGGATACCGCCGGTATCACCAAAGAGCCCGCCATCGACGCCGTAATCGGCCACATTTCTTATGAAATCGAGCAAGGGCTTGAGGTGAGGGCGGACCTTGTACATGAATTGATAGCGCTCGCCATTTGTGAATGGTGGAGTGCTACGCAGTGCCGCATTAAGCCGCTCGAATGTTTGGCGAAGAAACTCAAGATTGGTGTTCAGGGCAATCGCCACATCTCGACGAAAGGTTTCCTGCGAAGCTCTATAGGCATCTTCGGCATGAGCCTTATGCTCTGGCAATTCGGTGTTTTCCAGCTTCTGAACGTGGCTGTCGATCCAGATTTTGGCTATGCGCCAATCTTCAAGTTCGCTTTCAGGTAGGGTTTCATGATGCTCCTGCAGGTAGGTCCAGAGGGCATTTCGTGCAGTATTAGCCTGCTTCTGTCCTTCTTTCTCGCTCTGCTGGAACTGTGTATGGCAGTGGGTGGCCATGGGGCCAGGCGTGTCGAAACGCTCAAGGAGTCTGTCCCATTCGCTTGCAACGAAATCGGCATCGTAATCTTCGTGCTGCCGGCATTGCTCCTTGTACTGAATACACTGCTGAAGCCGCACTGTGCTGCTCTGATAGGTGCTGTCCAACCCTTGGAGCTGGGACTCGCTCACCACCGCTACTTCAAGTGCATGTTTCGTCTCACCTTTCAGTCGGACCAGGGTCTCTTGCAGCGTCTTAATGCGTTCGCAGATTTCGAGGTATTCGGCGTCAGCAATGTTGGCGACACGTTGATCAGCCAACTCGCTTTGCCGGACAGCTTCGTCGTACGCCGTGGCCAGATTGAGGATCAGCCGGCTAGCCACGGAACTGGCGAAGCCCTCGGTGCCTGTCAATGCCTGCGTGGTAGCAGTAATCCGATCCTGAATGTGTCGGAGGTTGAGCGCGGCTTTCGCCATATCGGCCCGAAGTCGCTCAGCTTGGCCTTGGGTGCCGGAGCCGATGCGTAGGTTTTGATCATCGAGTCTAAGGCGTTCAAAGTCCCGTGGGCTGACATACATGCCATCCATGGTGAGCGTGCGATCACTTTGGAGCGCTTCGCTGGTTTCATCCGCGCGTTTCAGATTACCGAGCTGACTACGTAGATAGGCCAACGCAATAGGGTTTTCACCTTCGATCAGTGCAGCGACCAGGCCATTCTGGTGCATCGAAGGCATTTTCACCTGGGTACTTCGAACAATCTTCACTCCGTAAATCGCCCTGCGTCCCTTCAATTCTCGGTAGATGTCAAACGCACGCTGCTCCTGCTCTTGTGGTAGGAGCAGGGCCTCGATGTTTTTACCCAGATAAGCTTCGATTGCCGGTTGCCAACGAGGATCTGTGACCTTCACTAGATCGCAGACTGGAACGGGGTTCAGTCCGTCATCGAGCAACTCTCTCAAAAGAGTTTGTACCCCGGGGCTTAACGGCGCTTTACCTTGTTTGGCCCGCTCCAACGCACTTTCAAGTGCCTGGATTTGTTCGTTGATTTCGCTCGCCTGATTCGACAGGTCCAACTGAATGGCCTGCAGTGTTGCACTGATCTGGCTCCCTACCGTGGCCATGTCCTGTAACGGCGAGTGCAAGCCCTCCGTCAGTGCCAGTCCAGGCGTTGAAATGAGGGGGTGGACACGGGCGGATAAAGTCAGCAACTGTTCCTGATACTCTGCCAGATGCGGCAATTGGGCAGCAGTAACAAGCGCTGCGCAAACTTTCCTGAGCTCTTCTTGAAGCGCCCTAGTACGATTGGTTAACAGATTTCGCGCACTTTCCTGGTTCAGCTGAGCATCAGCATTTTCCTTGTGCGCAGCATGAAGTTGCTGGCGTGCTGTCAGGTGTTTGAGTTCTTCCTCGGTGGTGCTCAGTGTCGTCTCCAGCCTCTCACTGGTCGCCCTGAGCCGCTTGGCGGTTTGTTTAGCCGCCTCCAATCTTTCGTGAGCGGTTTCACACGCGAGTTGCGCTTCCTCTTCTGTGGCGATCGCCGCGAGGCCGCGCCATGAAGCCGCTTGGCGTAATTTGGTCTGTGTTTTGCAATAGCTATCGGCCACCCGTTTACCGTCGGCGATCTTCCTTTCGACCGTCTCAATCAGCTGGCTGAGGTGCTTGAAGGTATCGACGATGGCTTTGAATTTTTTGATGTTGGTAGGACGATTCTCCAGCACGTCGCTACGAACAATCTGATCCACCGATTTATCGAACTTCATCCGCAGCGCAAAGCGGAAGGCGCGGATGAAGGCATCGTAGGACGGTTGGCCGTTCTTACCTCTCAGTGCAAAGAGAATCTGCTTGGTGAAGCTGCTGGGATCATCGTAGAAAGGGTTCTCCCCGGATATTTTCGCACGCTCCATTAGACGACTACGAAAACTGCTCCAGGGTAGGGGCGCAGTATCTCCATCCACAACCTGCAGGTGGTCGGTCATGGCCAACTCAACGCCGTTGACCACATAACGGCCCACGACCCTTGCATCTTCGCTATCGAGAGAGGCCTCAATACAGATGCCGGTGGTGGTGGGTTCGCCTGTATTGAGGTTTCTCCAGGTCAAGGTGATGTAGGTGGTCGCATTGGGGCGTGCGCATTCGGTGATGTCATCCCCATATTGGCCGAGACAATAGGAACGCAGGGTGCGCGTCTGTTTGACGCCCGAAGAGTCAGCTTGGGCATTGAAGGCCATCAGGTTTCTGTTCGCACCGAACATGGCAATCTGTACGGCGTCTAGGGCTGAGCTTTTACCACTACCATTTGGGCCGAAAATGCCACTGGTTTCCCCCACGCGGAACTCTTCGTCCTCATACAGCAGAAACTGGATCAGCTTGATGCTCTCAAGGCGCTTCATTGGCAGTGTCCTGATCTGTTTGGTCTGAGTGGTTGTCGTCAGCTGACGAGGCGGTAGCGCTTCCTGAAGTCCCCCAAAGCGCGAGTTGCTGCAAAGTGGACTCCCCGAGAATGACGCGGATTGCCGGGCGAATAGCGATGCCTCCATCCTCTGAATCAACATGTAGGTCGGCGAGGTGGCTGTCAGTGGCTTCCAGCCGCCGTACGATGCCCCAGCGGCGAGCGGTACGGATGAGAGACTCAAGTTCACCTTTGGGTGGGAGCTCGCGGCCGGTCATCAAGCGATATTTTTCCTGTAGTTCGATGAAGTCGCAGATGATTTCTCCGCTTTCATCCGCAATCTCGCCGGCCCGCATGCCTTCCTCGTAAAGCCCACGCAGCACCAGGGCGAACAACGTCTGCGGCACCGTTGCCGAAGTAGGGCTAGGATGCTGCGGGATCGCATAGGCGAACATCAGCTGACGATCTACACCGACGGCGATTCCCAGGGGCGCCAGGACCTTGGTGATGTGCCGCTCGTATTGCTCGATGATCCCGAAGGCTTTTCGACTTTTAAGATCCGCGTGATAGATCACCTGCTCCGCCACCAGTCGGTAGGCTGCTGCGGCGAAGTCATCCTCTTCGTAATATCCGTTTGAGCTGCTCGCCAGATCCTGCCAGTAGCTGTTCATGGCTCATCCTTCTTCTGGACTGGGGTGGATTTGCGCAGGCGAATTTCAAAAGACTGGGCCAAGAGGAACGGGTGCTGGCTGGAACCGTCTTCGTCGTGGACCACATCGAGCCCCGGGATCTGTCGGCGAGCCTGCATGACGGATGAGGCGATGCCTGACTTCAACGCTGTGGCAAGGCTGTTGAAGCTCTGGTAGGCGCGCAGGTTTTCGATGCTCTCCACGGGCAGATCATGGCTGCTGACCTTGTCTTGTGAGCCAAGGGCTGATTTGGCGTAAGCCCGCAGTTTTGCCGGGGTGATGCGTCTGCGCTCCTGTGCACGCCGTACCAGATTGCCAACGGCACGGGTATGTTCAGAGAGCACTGCCTGGCGGAGTGCAGAAGGAGGCTGGCGTTGTGTTTCCTTGCGCGGTGGCGCCAGCCTGGAAGCGGACATCAATCCATCAGGCGCGAAAACCTGAGGCCACGTTTCCGGAGGCCCCTCAAAACCGCCCTCCAAGCCGCTAGTGAGCAGGCCATCGATTGCATTGCGCAGTAGATCGTCAATCGGGCGTATCGACTGCAGTCGATACTGCAAAACGATCAACGCTCGTTTGTTAGCACTTCTGACCTCATCGTCCAACCGCTCCAGGTATTCCTCAACCCGGTTAAGATCCTCCAAGCGCCGGAGGTCTCGCTCAAATGTCGCATCGGCCTTGGCTTGATCTCCGTTGGCCAGACGGGTGGTGTACCACTCCATGAGTCGGGCACGATGTTGTGGTTGCGAGGAAAGCTCCTCTACCGCCTGCAGAATCTGTGGGCGTTTGGATAGTGGATGCTCTTGGGTACGTAATTCCTTGTAGTCCCCAATGAACATATTGACCACGTAGCTATGAAAGAACTGCCGCGCGTACTCGGCGGTGGTTTCCTGGGTGGCGATCGACGCCATCAGGTCTCGAACATTGGTGCCAGTGGTCCGGATGTAGATCAGTAGATTCCGACATTGCTCAGCCGCTTCGCGAAAGAGATCGCCACCGCCATTCTCCCGCAAGACCTTGGTAATCAATGCATCAATGGAGCTGATCTTCCCGGACACGAAAACGGGATCTTTCTCGGCGTAATCGATGAGCAGATTGAGCATCTGGCTGACGGGAGGCGCCATCGATACGGTTTGTGCTAGTCCGTACTTTTCCGTACGAAACCAGCCTGCTTGCAAAAGGCGGCGAAAGTAGTTGGAAGCTCGCTGGTCCACGCTCAGGTCAGGGTCTTCGCCTTCCTCAGGCTGCCACTTCGGCGCAAAACGGATGTGGTCCTCGATGTCCTGGAGTATTTCGCGCTGGACGAAGCCATGACTGGGCGGAAGCGGAGCATCGGGTCCAAATCGGCGGCGGTACAGGTGACAGAGCAGCGCCCAGAACTCATGCCGGTTGGGAGAGGCTAGTGGGCTGAATAGCCGATCCGGAATTCTTTCGAACAGCTTTGATCCAACACCTCCTATACCGTGAACAGCCATGGTCGTAGCTCCTCCATGTTCTCCACCGCCAACTGGTACTCGGGAGGCAGCTGCTTGGAAGGATCGGTGGCCGCCCGCAAGTCCTGAATGAAATACGCCACCATGGCTGCGCGGCAGCGCTCAACTCGGGCGGCGGTACTTGAGAAATATTCAAAACGAATCATGTCCTGCTGATCCTGATTCAACGCTGGATGAGCAACCAAGCGGACGTCGAGAAAGGTGCGCCAGGAAAAGTCTTCATCTGCGGATCGCTCACTAGGCTTGCTCAGCAAACAGGGAGAGTCGATCCGTCCCAGGGCAAAGTCGCGAAAGTCCTGCCGTGTTGCACAGAATGCGCGGACGTGCCAGCGGCGGCCTGCGCGTATCACGCTGTGCGGTGAAATCACGCGCGGATGCGGCTTGGGGTTGCCCATGGATCGGTAATTGATCTGCAACTGCTGGGACAGCTCGATAGCTTCGGTGATCTGGGCAAAGATGCGCGGCGGTGGCACGGACAGGTCGGGAAAGGCATTCCAGAGTGTTCGTTCGTCAGACGACTCGCCTTTCGCGTGCGTGATGCCGACCAGTGACAAATACTGGCCCAGCGACGCGGCTGCCTCAAACTTGCTGCGGTAGACCGCTGGAGTGGCTCTGTAGCTACGTGAAATGGCATCCCACTCCATCCAGTCGGGGTGTGCATGATGAAACTCACTGATCAGTTGGCTGACGCGGGTGACTTTCATGCCCAGCAATTCACGCAGACGGGCGTTGCCGAGCCGACCACCCCAGAGAAGCAGGGTCTTGAGTAGCTCGGCGCGCGCTAGAGGCTCTTTGATCATCGAAATACTTTGTGCCTCTAGTTCCGCATTTAAGTGGGGGCTTTCAGATATTGTAGCTTACAAAAAATGTAAATTACAAAAAATGTAAGATAAATCCTGAGTGTGCCGTTTTGTAGGCCGAGGAGGGCGGCGGAATGGTAATGATGTCATTGCTCATCGGAGGGCGTGCTTGCATCCACTTCTATAGAGGGGGTCATGCCGAGATAAAGGAAAATTAGGACATACGCGCTGCAACTGATTGTATTTAAATATCTTTCTAGCGTCGCTAAGTTACTCAGGATGGGCTTTATAGGATTTTATAGTCAATTATAGAATCGGCTCTGAACGCCTGATTGAAGTTATGCCGAGGTAAGGGGGGAATCAGGGGTATGCCGAGATGAGGCAAAAATTAGTGCATTCGTTCTGTAACTTGCTGTATTTAAACGAACAGAATGGAAGTCCTGCTCAAGCGAAGGCGCGCTTAGCGCAATGGCTTCAGCCTGATACCGCTGAGGATCAGTTCGGCCTGCTGCGAATTAAGTAGGCCGATCTGGAGTTGGCAAAGGCACCGGGGTGTCGGTATCAAGGCTCTGAGCCCAGGTCTCGACCAATGCGTGATCGATCACCAAACCCTCGCTCACGTCGGCTAATGCCTCGCGTGTTAGATCAGCGAGTCGTTGGTCGTCATTTGTTGAGTTGGCCATTCCGCGTCCATTTTGCCGTGCCCTGCTGCTAGCTTACGGGCGTTGGCTCTGAATAGCCCGTCTTCACGCCCTGGGTGGCGGCGTAATGGCGGGTTTGGAAAGCCAGGACATCCTGCATCTGCTTGCTGACGTCCTCTTCAAGCCCCCATTCATAGGCCAGCTTGTCGAGTTGGTAGCGAGAGACAAGCTGGGTCGCACGAGGTGAGCGTTCTGCTGGTTTCAGGTTCGACCAACTGCTGACAAAGCCTTTTAGGCGCGCGGCTTTGTCCGTTGATACACAGGGAAAGCGACGCAGCAGGTCGACGAGATAGAGGGCACGCAGCTTCTGTTCAGGCTCGCGCAGCTTGCCTGCCACTTCACGCTGCAGTACTGGCACGAGGTCGCGCTCTTCGTACCACAACTGCTTGGCAAGCTCCACAAGAGCATCGGACGCAACTTGGCTAAGACGCTGCTGGGTGACAGTCTCCAGGAGCGTGCCAAAGCTTTGTTTACGATCCAGACGTGGCATCTCGCCCATCCTCCAGGTACTTCGCTATGACCAGTTTCAGGCAGCCTAGCATTGCGCTTCGGTTGCCCACGGCATAATCGATTGCCTCTGTTGCCAGTGTAACAAACTGGCCGACATCGACACGGCCACATTCGATGAGCTGTTCGATATCATATTGATCGTTTTCCGTAAAGCGGCCGAGCTTGGAGATGGCCAGATCCACGCCGGCGGCAACGAAGATATGCAGCGGCTGCTCACCCTCGAAACCCTCCATCGGGATGGCGCGCTCGCGGTAGTCCTCGTGCAGTGGCCCGAGGGCATTGGTGTAGTTCTGGTCCAGGTACACCTGCAAGTCGCGGCCGTCGCCGTCCTCATAACCCTCTGGCGGTGTGTAGACGGCCATGATCTCGTCCTTACGCAGCACGCGGGCCGCCTCGATCTCCGCATCGATGTCCGCACTACCACGCGCATGGGTGAGCAGGTGCACCGCGCAGCCGCCGAAAACGAAGACTTTGAGCGAGCCTGGCGGATTGCCATCCAGTAGCGGCAAGGCCCGGGCGAACAGATTACCAATGGCCTGGCCCAGTGGCGTAGTCAAACGGACAGGTTCCGCAGCCCCCTCATTGGTAGTCTCAAGTAGTGTCATCTTCACCTCCGCTCAGCGCATAGGCTCAGTGTGCCGGTTCATGTGCTACATGCGCCATCGCTGTTCGCAAGCGGTGCCCCGAGTAGCTTCAGCTGTGTAGTGGCTTCGACCAAGCGCTTCTGCAGGCCCTGCGTCTGCTGCGCCTGAAGCGCGGAGGCTTCGCTCAGCCGGGACACCTCCTCCTGCAATGTGCGACAACGCTGATCAAGGGCTTCATTCGTGCGTTCGGAGCCGGCCAGCGTGCTCTGCAGAGCCTCCAGGGCCTGAGTTTTCTGCGCCACTAGCTGTTGCTGTGCATGTCGCTCTTTTTGCAACTGCCGCGCCTCGGTGAGCAAGCGTGCATTGTCGCGGTTCAGTTGCGTCAGCTCGTCCTGCTTGATTATCAAGGTCTGCTGCAGTTGCCGCAGTTCTAGTTGCAGTTGTTGTACCTGCGACTCGTGTCGGCGTTGTTCCTGCTCACGCTGTTCCTTGCTGGCCTGTCGGTAGTGCTCCAGGGTGTCGCGCGCATGTCGGTGTTTTTCCTCCAGCGAGTGGATCTGTGCGTCGCGATCCTTGTGCCGCTCCTCGAGGTCACGATTAGCCTGCTGTAGGCGGGCGTTCTCGATCTCGGCCTGTTGCCGTTGCTCGCGTGCCTGCTGCAACTCGTGATGAGTGGCCTGAAGCCGTTCCGCGTCGAGCGCGGTCTGGCCTTCCAGTTGTTGGATGCGGCTTTCGGCCTGTCGAAACCGATGCTGGTAATCGAGCCGTTCGCGGGCCAGTTGTTCGCGCTCCAGGGCCACAGCGGCCTGCGCCTCCTCCTCTAGCTGATCTGCCAGTTGGCTGACCAGATTGGCCAGCTGTTCGCTGAGCGGGATCGAAGCCGCATCCCGGCCGCGCTCGGCGTCTTCGAGCTCTTTCAGGTAGCGGTGAATGGTGGTCTTTGAACCGGTGTTGCCCAGCTCGATGCGCACCGCATCAATACTGGGGTGGGCGCCGCGGGCGAGGAGGGCATGCCTGGCTTTCTGCACGACAGCTTTGTTGATTCCACCACGGGCCATGACGGAGCCTCCTAACGATTTCGTTCTGTGGTACATACCATGTAGATACATAGCACTTTATCAAGGATTTCCCTTATTTTCTACCAATAATATAGAATTGGGTAATCACGAATTATCCAAGGTGAAGCGCCATTTTCGTCGTTTGGCAGTCGCTCACCGGTACACCAAGGGGGTGCGCTCAGATGAGCCAGGAGATTGAGCGGTACCTGCAGGCCGGCACCCGCGCCAACACGCGGCGCAGCTACCAGCAGGCGCTTGAGCACTTCGAGGTGACTTGGGGCGGCTTCTTGCCGGCGACCAGCGATGCCATCGTGCGCTACCTGGTCGACCACGCCGCCACGCTGTCCAGCAACACGCTCAAGCTGCGCCTGGCAGCCCTGGCGCAGTGGCATGTCAGCCAGGGTTTTCCGGATCCAACCAAGACCCCACTGGTCCGTCAGGTCCTCAAAGGCATCCGTACGCTGCATCCGCGTCAGGAGAAGCAGGCCGAACCCTTGCAGCTGCGCCAGCTCGAGCAGTGCGTGTTGTGGTTGGAGCGGACTGGCGATCAGGCCCGTGCCGAGGACGACTGGCCGCGGATGCTGCGCTGTTGGCGTGACCGCGCGTTGATCCTGATCGGCTTCTGGCGGGCGTTCCGCAGTGATGAGTTGTGCCGCCTACGAGTCGAGCACATCCAGGTAAGGCCTGGGGAGGGCATGCAACTGTTCCTACCCTGGAGCAAAGGTGACCGGGACAACCAAGGCCAGACCTTTAGCGCGCCGGCGCTGGCCAGGCTGTGCCCGGTACAGGCCTACGTCGACTGGATCAGCCTGGCGGGCATTGCGCGCGGGCCGGTCTTCCGTGGAGTTGATCGCTGGGGGCACTTAGGTGAGCAGGGTTTGCACCCAAATAGCGTTGTCCCACTCATGCGCGCCGTCCTGCAGGCGGCAGGGCTGCCTGCGGAGCTGTACAGTAGCCACTCGCTGCGCCGCGGTTTTGCCACCTGGGCTACCCGCAGCGGCTGGGATCTCAAAGCACTGATGCAGTACGTTGGCTGGAGCGATGGTCAATCCGCATTGCGCTATGTCGAGAGCACAGGAGTGTTCCCTGGGCAGCTGAGTGCGCTACAACATATCTCAAACTGGCCCGAGGGACTGCCATAAGACCGCCTTCGGCGGCCCCGATCCGCACCTAGCCGCGCACTGGGAACACCAGCCAAGTTGGGCTAGCGGTTGGCAGTAGCCGACTTACCGCCAGACCGACAACAGTGGTGATGGGGGAATTCGATATGAAAGCCCGTGAGACCCGCCGCTGAAGTACACCAGATGCGGCCTTTGTGAGCCTCAATGATGGAGCGGGTGATGGCAAGACCGAGCCCGGCATTGCTCGGGCTTCCCTCCCGCCGAGCGGGGTCAACCCGGTAAAAGCGGTCGAAGAGCTTCTCTAGATGCTCTGAGCTGATTGTGTCCCCTGGGTTCTCAATGCTGAAGGTTGTGGAGCCCGCTGTCTCGCGGATCAAAACCGAAATTGTATGTCCCGCCGGCGTGTAGCGCAGTGCATTGGACAGCAAGTTGGAGAGTGCACGATCAAGCATCAGCCGATCTCCCAGCACTTGGCCTGTGCCTGTGAGCGATAGTTCAATGCCATGTTCTTCGGCCAGAAGGTGGTAGTAGTCAAACAGCTTGAAGACTACGTCAGCCAGTTCGATCCTGGCCTGCTCGGGGATGATCAGGCCATTATCAGCCTTGGCCAAGAACAGCATGTCATCAATCATCC
>NZ_JAAQXA010000038.1:0-13425 GCF_012985775.1 Pseudomonas sp. WS 5011 | reverse complement strand
CATCATTTCCATACTGATCACCCTGTGTTCTCCTGCTCAAAAATTGAGCAGAAGCAGTTGAACACCTGGGTCAGTTTTCAGTCGGCAGAACAGCCTCTACTGGGTCAGTTTTCGGTCAGCGGCAACAGTCGTAAACCACAGCCTTGAGCGCCGAGAATGGCGTCGTGCAGTAGGCCCAGACGTAAGCGCGATGGGTTTTCTTCTCGCCCGGCGCGAGCATCTGCACCGGCGTTTCATCGGCGTGAATCACGCCCTGGGCCAGTACCGCCTCGCGCAGCGCATCGACCAACGGTTGGAGCTGAACGCCGGTTTGGCCGACCCACTGCGCCAGTGTTGAACGAGCGATGGTTAGGCCGGCACGGCCAAAGATTTTCTCTTGTCGGTACAAAGGTAAATGGTCAGCAAACTTGGCCACCATCACGTGAGCCAATAGTCCTGCGGTCGGGATGCCTTTGTCGATAACCTGCGCCGGCACCGGTGCTTGGATCAGCGTTTCGCACTGGCGGCAGGCCCATTTTCCACGGACATGCTGCTCGACTGTGAACACGCCCGGTGTGTAATCGAGCTTTTCACTGACGTCCTCGCCGATACGCTGAAGCTGGCAGCCGCACGCGCACTGGGTGTTTTCTGGCTCGTGACGGATCACGGTGCGCGGAAACTGCGCTGGTAAGGCTGCACGCTTGGGTTGCTGGCGTGGTTCGGCCGGCGCAGCAGGTGGATTGACCGCCTTCAGTTCGGCCTCGATAGCCGCGATATCCGTATCCAGCAGATCGTCGAGCAGGCTGCCCTGATCAGGGCTCAGTTGCTCGCTGCGCTTGGCAAACTTGTGCCGTTTAAGCAGCGCGATTTCGTGGCTGAGCTGCTCGATGACGGTTTGATCGCGGTGGATCTTCTTGCCCATCGTGTCGACTTGCTGTCCCAGAGAGTCAACCTGGAACAGCAACTGCGCAGCGAATGCACGCAGTTGCTCGGAGGTCATTTGGTCAAGATTGGGCGAGGAAGTCATGCCGTGGATTTTACCAAGGCAAGCCGCTTGCGGCAGTAGGCCAAGCAGATAATGGCTGCCTTTTAAAGCAGCGTGATTGCACCGCCAGCCCCAACACGTTGCCAGGGCAGGCCAAGCACCAAGGCCTGAAGTTGCTCGGCATCCAACGCCATCTCGGCGCCATGCCGAATGCCGGGCCAGTGAAACTTACCTTGATTTAAACGGCGCGCCGCTAACCAGACGCCAAACCCGTCGTGCACCAACACCTTCATACGCGTGGCGCGGCGATTGGCAAATAGGTAAGCGCAGTGCGGCTGCGCCGCACCGAACACCGCAATCACCCGGGCAAGGGCGGTTTCGGTACCGGCGCGCATGTCCATCGGTTCAGTGGCGAGCCAGATGGAATCGATACGGATCATCGCAGCAGGTCGCGCAGGAACACGGAACACGCGGCTGCATTTTCGGCAGGCCAATTCACAACGACCACACCTTTTTGGGACGGTACTTCGATTCGAATTATGCTGGGAAGCGTTTGATGCATAGCCACCGGAACCGGTGACTTGATCGGGATGAAGGAAGTTTGCAGGGTTAGACTTTTCTGCCCATGCAGCCGAATCCACTTATGGACGAGATTGGCGTTGAGGTTGTGGGTCAGCGCAACACTCGCAATCGAGGTGTCAGGCAGCGCACACTCGGCAACGACTTGGGCCTTGAAGGATTTGGAATAGGTACGGCGTTCTTGTTGCATGAGCGTCCCCTTAAAAAGGCTAGAAATGGTGTCCACTTAAAATCAGGTGGACACCATCGCCTTAGGCGACGCGCTCAGGTAGGTGTGTTGCCCGGACGGTTACATTAATTCGTCCCCATAGGAATACTCTCGGCCTTTGAAGGAGGCTGCATGCACGGTCACCATCAAAGTCGAGATAGCAACTGAATGCTCTGACTTGCTTCCGTCAGCTCGCAACACCAACCAGTCAAGGTTCCTTGCATAGCGAATGGCAACACGGCCGCCGCGGCGAGTTAGTGTCTCCTCAGTCCAGCGCGGAGATATCGTCCCATAGTCTGAATATCCGAGAAGCAGTCCGGGAGCGTTGGTATTCAGCGCGGCCCATAGAGACCAGTCTCGGCGTGGCAAGTTAGCTACCGTTTTTACGGCCGCAAGACTCTCGGGGAACGCACCTGATGCCACATGAATTTGGGAAAACCCTGCGTTCTTGAACGCCGCCATCATGCCTGTAAAGGCGGGTACCTCTGCGGCTTCCCAAGCGGGAGTAACACCTAGATCGACCATAAGATGAATACGGTTGCCAGGCCTTGATAGTACCTGTGCGGCCATCATCGTCTGGGTGTAGTGCTCAGCATTAACTGTTAATCCACTGATACGTAAGCGTAGGAAAATCTCAGGGAAGGATTGCACTAGACCAAGTAGCGCAGGGCGTAGCAGAGGGGCATCTAACGGATTGATAACTGGAAGAGTTGGAAAGCCGTTAGCTTTTGCGATCTGAAGGAACGCCTCAAATTCTAAAGGACGAATGCCAACGAGCCGCCCTTCGGGATTCGCATAATCTACCAATGCAGGGGCTCCCCAAGCTGTTTGGAAATTCCCTACCAGGCTGCTGTGTTGATTCGAGTGACGGACCTCGATGCAGGGGCGAACGTAGGGCTTAACGTCTCCCCGAGTCTGAAGCAGAGCTCTCTGCTCCCAGGACTGCCACTTAATGATCGGAATGTAGTAAGGGTGGTTGGGGAATCTAAGTGCCATATGCCTTCCTTGGGATCGCGTAGTGGTCCAATCGCTTTTATCACGAAGGGTGGCACTTTGAAATCACCGCAGATAGGTTGAGATCCAATTGCTATTCCGGCTCTAGCATTTGACTTAGCGTCGGGATCTTGCTGGCGCTGCTTAGCGTTCATCATTGATGGCGTCTGGTCAATTTGACGTAGTTAAGGCGCTTTCAGCAAGTTCCGCTTCTGGCCGCTCTCTGCCGGCCGTGACAGGAAGATGCGGGAAAAAAGCAGACATTATGCTTTTCATAGAGCATCTTCAGGCATCTGATAGGATCAACCAAATACCTACAATAATACTGGTCGTTTAACTTCATGAACGCGATGCACAGTTCTGACAATGTCACTTTTTCGGCACCTCCTATCAGCGTGGCAATTGCCGACGATAGCTACCTTATTCGCGAGGGCTTGTCGCAGATTCTTGCCCAGTCTCCAAGAGTTCGTGTAGTCGGGCTTTATGCTGACCCAACCGCGCTGCTTGCAGCGGTAGAAGCAAATCCACCACAGGTTGTCATGACAGACATCCGCATGCCGCCTACGCAAACGGATGAGGGCATGCGAGTAGCAGAACATCTGCGCCAGAGCCATCCGGATATAGGCGTAATCGTGCTGAGCCAACATGGCAGCTCACAGTATGCAACCGAGCTACTGGAGAAAGGGGCATCTGGGCGTGGATACCTGTTAAAGGATCGTATTCACGACCTCGATCATCTGGTGTCTACCATTCATGCGGTTGCAACTGGTGAGTGTCGAATTGATACGCAACTAATTGAATCCCTGCTGTCGCGCAAGCACCAGCGCTCCCCCTTAGAAGAGCTAACACCACGCCAGCGGGAAATCATGGCCGACCTTGCGACAGGTAAGAGCAACCTTGCCATTGCGCGCGACAGGGGAGTAACCCAGCGGGCGGTGGAAAAACATATAAGCGAGATTTTCGGCCGCCTTGGCTTGGCCAACGACGAAAGCATCAGCCGCCGGGTACAAGCGACGCTGCTTTATTTATCACGTAACGGCCAATGAAAAGCCTAAAACCCTGGCTCGCTATCCTCGGTGGAGGCACGGTAACCATAGTTGCCGGGATCATGGCGACAGGCGCGGGCTCGACACGAATAATCGACGCCTTGATGGCCGGCGTTGGCGTGATGTTGGTTTCCGGCGTGGCGATGACCGTGCGCGCCCGCTACCCACAACGCCCGCTCTGGATATTGCTCGGAATGCTCGCTGTAGCTTACGCGCTTCATCCCCTAATTTATTCGACCAATGATCTGCTCTATACGATTGGCAGAACCGTTCGCCCCTGTGCTGAAGCGCTGCTGGTGTGGGTGGTGCTGACCTTCCCGACTGGGCGCATCACCGACCGACGTGAGGGTATGCTGATTGGCGCAGCTATCGCTGCTATTGCCTTGCTATGGCTACCCAGCGTGATGCTGACTCCGCACGTGCCGCGCTTCGGCCCACTGCCCTCCTGCACTGACGTGTGCCAGGACAATTTACTGTTTATTGCCGACCACCCTACCTGGTCCAACCTCCTGCTGAATGCCTTTCGCATCGTCAACACAGGCATCCTGATCGCGACCAGCCTGTACTTGCTACAGCGACTGCGACAGGCCTCCACACTGATGCGTCGCTCGCTCGCCCCCGTACTACTCGCCTCTGTCGCCCGCACGCTATGCATGGCGTTTTTCCTGACAACCGGGACTGGCTTGTTGTTGCTTACCTTTACCTTCTGGGCCGTTCCGTTAGCTATTGCCTTGGGCTTGCTGCGCAGCCGGCTCTACACCGCCCAAGCGCTACATCGGTTAGTGACCGGATTAAGGCGCCGGCCGAACCTGCAAGGCCTGAAAACCATGATGGCGAATGCTCTGGATGACCCATCACTGGAGCTAGGTATTTGGGAGCCAAACACTGGGCGCTGGATTAACTCATCCCAACAAGTCGTGCCGTTACCCGAACCAAGTGCCAAGGAGCAAGCCGTACGCGTACTGCATGACCTCAATGACCAACCTAGCGCAATCCTGATTCATAACCGCGCCTTGTTGGAAGAGCCGATGTTGCTGGAGGCAGTTGTTAGCTCGATCCATAACGCCATCGTCAATTGGCAATTCGAATCTGCCTTGGCCGGTGCCCATGCCCATTCTGAAACTGTCGCGGAAGAGGAGCGCCGCCGGCTTGAACAAGACCTACACGATGGTGCACAGCAACGCTTACTCGCGCTGCGTATGAAGATCAGCGTGACCAGACGCCTGGTCGATAGCGATCCGAGCCGAGCGGATGCACTGCTAGTGGAAATGGCAACGGACATTGATGCCGCCATCACCGAACTGCGTACGCTGGCACATGGCCTTACTCCGCCACTACTGGCTGAGCGAGGACTGGCAGCAGCCTTGGGAGAGGCCGCCAATAATGCGGGCTTGCCAGTAGTCACGGACTTTCAAGCACCGAGACGCGAAAGCCCGCTCGCCGAACGAGCAATTTACTTCTGCTGTGTCGAAGCCCTACAGAACGCAGCTAAACATGCAGGAGCAGGGGCAACGGCGAAAGTTACATTGCGCCAAGAACGGGATGGGATTTCGTTCGCTGTGGTGGACAGCGGCTGCAGCAACAGGCACCCGCTGAATCTCAATGAAGGCCAAGGGATCGCCAGCATGCGCTCGCGCATGCTGGCGATAGGAGGAGAGCTCGAAATCAGCATCTCCTCAACAGGTGGTTTGAGCGTCGTCGGGCGAATCCCCTGCGCGAAGGACAATGTCCAGGGGATGGCGAAAAATAGCGCGCTACAGCTGCTTCCGAAGCACCATAAGCGAGCCTCTAACATGTCCTAAAGCTAGAGGCTTTCAGTTTCAGCGAGTTTCTTTATTGCACATCAGCATCGAGGCGATGGCCGGCAACAAAACCAGTGCACCTACCATGTTCCAGATGAAGAGCAACACCAGCAGCAGGCCCATGTCGGCCTGGAACTTCAGTGCCGAGAACGACCAGGTGGCTACACCCATGGCCAGAGTGATGCCAGTGAAGGCCACCGAGGTGCCGGTAGTTTTCAACGCTTCAAAGAACGCCGCACGGAATTTCAGGCCCTGGTGCAGAAAGCCTTCCATGCGACTGTACAGGTAGATGCCATAGTCGACACCGATGCCGACGCCGAGGGCAATCACCGGTAGCGTGGCGATCTTCACTCCCAGGCCCATCTGCGCCATCACCGCTTCGCACAGCACGGTTGACAGGTACAGCGGCGCCATCAAGGCGATGGTCACTTTGATCGAATTAAACTCCCACCAGACCACTAGCGAGATGATCACAAACACCAGGAGCAGCATCAGCTTCTCGGACTGCTCGATGACGATGTTAGTCGCCGCCTCAATGCCGGCATTACCTGCCGCCTGGAGGATCTCGAAGTCTCCTGTGTCGTACTGCTTGCTGAAGGCCTCGACCGCGCTGACCACCCGGGTCAGCGTCTCGGCCTTGTGGTCACTCAGATACAGGCTGATTGGCGCCACGCTGCAGTTGGGGTCGACGAACTCGGCAGCGACACCTGAGCGGGCATTGTTCATCACGAACTGATCGCGCGACAGTTCGGCCCACTTCGGGTTGCCCTCATTGCGCGCAAGGATGTTGAAGCGCATGGTGCGATAGAGCGACTGCACCGATTCCACACCTTTGACTTCACGCATGCTCTGTTCGAACTGGTTGGCCAGGTCGGCAGCGGCGAAGCGTGCGCACTGTTCAGCCGGTGTCTTGAACATCACTACATAAACATCAGTGCTGGTGCTGTAGTGCTTGAGCAAGTAAGCGTTGTCCTGGTTGTAGCGCGCTTCCGGACGGAACTCCGGTGCGCCCTTGTCCAGGTCTCCAATTTTCAGATCTTGACGGGCGTAGTAGCCGACGCCGAGCAGCATCACGCTGAGGGCGATCAGCGGCAGCGCCACGCGCGGTTCGACCACGGCCGACAGGCGGCGGAAGATAGGCCAGGACGAATTGGCTCGCTTTTCCTGCTCACGCAAGCCGCGCGGACTGATGCCGGCGTAGGACATCAGCACCGGCAGCAGGAACATCTTGGTAAAAATGGCGACGAACACGCCAATGCTGGCGGTGATTGCCAGCTGCTGGATCACACCAATGTCGATCACCAACAAGGTGATAAACCCCACCGCATCGGCCAGCAGCGCCGTGGTGCCAGGAATGAATAGGGCGCGGAAGGTGTGTTGCGCGGCAACCAGCGGCGTGGCGCCATGCCCCATCGCGCTCATCATCAGGTTAATGTTCTGCACCGCGTGGCTGATGCCTATGGCGAAGATCAGGAACGGCACCAAGATCGAGTATGGGTCCAGACCGAAACCGAAAAGGTGCAACAGGCCAAGCTGACAAGCCACGGTGAGCAGGCAAGTCACCACGGTTACTGCGGTACTGCGCCAGCAGCGGCAATAGAGATAGAGCATCAGGCTAATCAGGCCGACTGTGATAGCGAAGAACAGCGCGATGTCGGTGGCAGCGGCCAGCAGATCACCGATGATCTGGGCGAAGCCGATCACGCGGATATTCACGCCCTGTACACCGAAATGCTCGCGCACCTGCTTTTCCAGCGCTTGGGTAAAGGCACCGTAGTCCAGCGGCTCGCCGGTCTCTGGGTTCATCTCCAGCAGTGGCACCCGGATCACCGCCGACTTGAAGTCGTTGGCGACGAAGCTGCCGAGCATGTTGGCGCGCTGGATGTTCTGCCGCACCTGTGCCAACGCCTCTGGGCTCCCGTCGTAGGTGTCGGGAATCACCCGGCCGGCGCGCAAGCCTTCGGTGGTGACTTCAGCCCAGAGCGCGTTAGGGGTCCACAGCGATTTCAAATTGCCGCGATCGACGCCAGGGATGTAGAAAATCCTATCGTTGACCTCGCGCAGAGTCTCAAGGAACTCCTTGCTGACAATGTCGCCCTTGGGGTTTTCCACCACCACGCGCAGCACGTTACTCTGCGGCCGGAGCACGCTCTCAAACTGCAGGTAGTTCTGGATAAACGGGTGGCCGGTCGGGATCATCCGGCTGAAGCTGGCGTCTGGGCGCAAGCCCAGGGCCTGGTAGCCGAGCAACAGCGAAAGGACCAAGAAGAACAGAAGCACCACCACGCGATTGCGAAACAGTGCACGTTCGGTGAAACCAACCAGCCGCTGCAAAGCGCTGGTCTCAAGTTGCGGGCTAGACCCGTCGTTCAGTTTGGCATTCATTGCAGCTGCTCCTTGAGCTCTGCCAAGGGCATGGTGATGAGGCCGGCGCTACCAATCAGCGCCAGTTGCTCGGCAGACACTTGCGCCACGCCGAGCCAAGGCGCCTTAGCGGCCGCCTGCCAAACTTTGAACTGCTGGCCATCGGTGCTGTACAGCACCACGCCACCTTGCCCGGTCAGCAGCAAGCTGCCGTCCGCCAGTTGTGCGGCGCCGTACAGACCCGCGCGCACCGGCAGCGGGATGACCTGCCAGCTCAGGCCCTGATCCTGGCTGGCCAGCAAGGTACCGCCGAAGCCCAAGGCCAGTAGGCGGCCATCGCTCAGCTGCTGCAGTTTGTACAGCGAGGCCGGGCTCATTGGCGTGATCACTGTCCAGTGCTGGCCGTCATCACTAGAGCGGTACAGACGCCCGCCTTCGCCGGCGACCACTAGACTGCCGTCGCGCAGACCGAGGACCGCATTGAAGTGCAAACGCTCGGGGTTTTCCAGGGTCGAGACAAATTCCCAGCTTTTCCCGCCATCGCGGGTATGCACAAGGATCCCATAGGCACCAACCGCCCAGCCTTGCTGCGCATCGCGGAACCACACATCCAGCAGCGGGCGTGCCGGGCCTGACTCGATACCGGCTTTAGCATCATCGAAGGCGAAGATGACATTCTCCAACTCGGTATGCAGCGCCTCGTCGTCTGGCGCCGCCGCACTGGCTAATTCCAAACGCGCCATCTCGGCCTCGGCCCACTTCAACATCAAAGCGCTTATGGCACTGCCGTCGAGTTGCTTGCTCCAGGTCTTGCCGCCATCGGTGCTATGCAGGACCACACCGTCATGGCCGACGGCCCAGCCGTTGTTGGCATCGGGGAAATGCACCGAGGTCAGCAGAACATCGACCGGCACTTGTGCCTGCTGGATCTCGCCGGAGGGCGAGCGCAACAGCACGTGGCCGCTGCCCCCCACCGTCACCAGATAATCGCCGACCAACTGCCCATCGGTGAGGGGCGACTCGCTGGCTAAGGGGGAAATTCGGGCGGCGCGCTCAAGGCGATCGACCAGTGGCGCGGCGCTGAGCGGCAAGGCCGCCAGGCCGACAGACAACAGGCAGAGCAACCTCAGCGCTGGTTGGTTGTATTTTTTCATGGCCAGCGTCTCAGAAAGTAAAAAAGGGGGAAAGCGCTAACCGCTTTCCACCCAAAGACCACGGAGTAAACAGTTAATCAGCGGCCGCTGCGACGCAGAGCCGAGGGACTAAAATCTTTCAAGTTCGCCGGAACGTTGAACTTGATTGGGATCTCCTGGTTCTGCAGGTTAACCACTAGGTAACGGCGTGCCTGCAGGTCGTAGGAAACCTCACTTATATGAAAACTGGACAAAATGTCGTAGCGCTGCAACGCGTGGGCCTCATGAAAGCGCCAAAGTTCGCCACGACTGTCATAAATGTCCGAGGCCAGGATGCTCCAGCTGTCCTCGTCGAGATAGAAGACCCGCTTGGCGTAGATATGCCGCTCACCCGGCTTCAGCGTGGCCTCGACCACCCAGACGCGATGTGGCTCGTAGCGCAGTAGGTCCTGGTTGAAGTGGTTGGGCTGAATGATCTGCTCGTACTTCAGCGAAGTATCGGCCAGCTTGTAAGTGTTGTAAGGCACAAGCATTTCTTTTTTGCCTACCAGCTTCCAGTCGTACTTGTCGGGCGCGCCGTTGTACATGTCAGCTGAGTCGTTGGTACGCAAGCCATCGGAGGCACCTGGCGGCGTGTCATAAGAGAACTCGGGCGCGCGCAGCACGCGCCGCTGCCCTGGGTTGTACTGCCAGGCCAGCCGGGACTCCTTGGTTTGGTCGAGTGGCTCATGCACCAGAGTCTGGCTGCCGGCGATACTTTCTGGGGAGGTAACGCTATTCCAGAAATAGTACAGCCGGTTCGGCTCCGGGTTGGTCATGCTTGAGGCCATGGCAAATTTTCGCATTCGGCGCACCGGAGTAAATGAGCCGTTGGCCTGCACCACCATTTCAGTCGGGTAATCGAGAAAGCCACCGGTACGATAGCGCGTCAGGTGGTTCCACATGGCCTCCAGACCCGACTTGGGAATAGGAAAAGGCACCGAGGTTTTCTGATAGTTGACCATGCTATCGCCGTTAAGCTCGAGCTTAGCGGCCTCTTCGCGGATCAGCTCGTACTCGTGCTGGGGCAGCGCAGCAGTGCGATGACTCGGATAGACGTTCAGCTTGTAGCTGGGAAACTTCGCCAGCAGCGCCTTGTACCCTGGCATCAACCGGTCGGCATATTGCGCCATGTTGGCCGCTGTAACGGTGTACAACGGTTGTTCATTCGCGAAGGGATCGATATAACCCTTGGCCGCACTGTAACCGGCCGGCGGCTGGGTAAGGCCACCGCTCCAGGCAGGAATGCTGCCGTCGGCATTGCCCGCTTGCTCGGCGCCGGTGGGCGTCAGGTCTTGGCCCAAGCGGGCAATTTCACTGGCATCCAGCTTGGCCAGGGCCGTTGCACTGGTTAGGCTGAGAAGGGTGCCGAGAATGGCAGCGGAGAGAAGATTCTTGTTCATTGGATTACCTCGAGATCAGAAGCCCATGCGCAGGTTGAACGCGACGAAATCACGGTCGGTCACTACGAGCGGCGTATTACCGGTACCAGACCAGGACAGTTCGGCCGAATAGTTTTGCTTGTAGCTAGCCCTTACCCCCAGCGAACCCAGCAGTCGGTCTTCGACGAAGTTACCGTCGTGGGACCAGCCCTTTACGTCCTGACCGAAGGTCATAAATGGCGATACGTTGACCCCGGCCAGCAAACCCGAATAATTCAACTGGGCACGCAGGCGATAGCCCCAGGAAAGGTCCGTGACAAAGCCGTCACGGCTACAACCGATTTTTTTGTAACTTTGCTCTGGCACCCCAGCGTTGCAGCCTGGCGAACCAATCCCCTGGCCATCAGCCATGTTGCTGCCGTATGCCTCGGTTTTCCCGTAACGACGCTCACTCAGCGCCGGCAAGTCATGCATGTACTTCATCGCGACCTCACCGGTTACATCAAGACCATCCGCGCCCAACACTCGGGGGAAGCTCTTAATAAACCCAAGTGACAGCTGCGACACCTCCAGGCGGTCATAACCATTGATCAGCGAGCCGGGGGCGGCAGCCTTCATCTCCCCTGCCAGCGGTGCACCGGGAATGAGTAGATTGGGATTGCCGAAGGTGCTCGGGATGGTGTCGCCGAGGGAAAGCCCCACGGGCTGATTCGGACGGTAGCTGTACTCGCCGAACACTGAGGCACCCAGGAGGCTGGTGGAAAAACTAAGACCGAAGATGCGGACGTCCTCGGGGAAGGCCATGAAATACTTGGCGTTGGTGGCCTCCTGACCTGCGATCCAGCCCGCTCCAACCGCAGGGCGCAAGTCGGTGCGCGCGCGGTTCTGCGGGGTGCGCGAATGGATATTCATGGCATAGGCGCCGAACTCGGTGCTTATGCTGTCGGCGAAATAGCGCATGGCCATACCAAACTGACCGCTGTCAGATGGCTCGTCGTCCTCCAGCCGATGCACATAGAGGCCCTTGGCATAACCAGCCTCATCATTAGGGTTGGCAGCAATACCGCCCCTGGCCAAGCCGAAACATCCATCCTGGATCAAGTCGTTGCTAGCAAAGTAGGTACCGCAACCTTCCAGAACGGTCTCACGCCATTGCAACTGGTAAAACACCTCAAGGTTGAGGCTGTCGGTGATACCGAAGTTGGCGAAGAGCAGTGGCACCGGGAGTAGAGCTTCCTTCAACTGAGAGCCCGGGCGGCGTAACGCGGCAAGATCCACTGGGTTGATCGAGTTGAGGCCATTCTGGAAGAACAACCCCTCGCCCCAGTTAATTACCTGATTACCGCCGCGTAAGTGCAACGGTCGCTCGCCGACTTCGAAGTCACCAAATACATAGGCATCCAGCAAGGCAACGCCTTGGAACTTGGCCAGATCGTCGAAGCCGCTATCGTTGAGCTTGGCACCCACCTGGTAACCATTGGCTGAATGGCCATGGTCGACCTCACGGTTGTTCAAGGTGTAGTCGTACCAGGCCTTACCGCGCAGAAAGACCCCATAATTACGCCAGTTCAACTCGGTTTCCGCCAATAGGGTGATCGGTGAAGACACCAAATTGCGCTTACGAAAATTCAGGCGGCCGTCATCACCGTTACGCGCACCTGAAGGGTTGAACTCACCAGCCGAGCCGTAGCCGATATGATCAGCATTACCCTGAAAAATCAGGTTTGAATCGGGTTTCTCAGCATTCCAGATTCCACCCACACTGATGCTACCGTTGGCGCGCCCCGTGATTTCACCTAATGCAAACTCACCCGCCTGAGCCTGCAGTGAAATCATGAGCGCTAGCGGGGTTATGCAAGCTGTCATCTTCAACAACAACGGATTAATCAGGCCGGACTCACTTCTTTCAAATCTCACGAAACAGCCTCCTATTTTTATTATATTTACTTCTATTTAATCGGCGATTATGGATATCGCACCAGATTAATTTGCTGCTTATAAAAACACGAATCAAACATATCTCTAGCGGCTGCCAATAGCATTATTACCAGCGAGCGCCAAATGCGTCATTTGAACACTTACCTGAAATAGCCATCACTAACCCCACAAGGTCTCACCGAAAATCCAGACACCATTAGAGCTATGTGACGAATTAAGTAATCGACAACTACCAACAGCTTTTTCATTTCAAATTAAAAATCTTTACGCGTAAAAAACAGCAATAAAAAACAAGCAACTTGAAAGCTTTAATTATCCACGAAAAAATTAAATTAATCGCCAGCCAGCCTAATCGCGACAGGGCTCTGGAAACATCAGGAACCCCGCCGACGACCAAGAAGCTATATTGTTTTAAGCCACTTAACGTTTCTCTACTTGGCAAGGAACTGCCGTCTCGAACGAAGAAACTGTGGTGTAGCGAGCACGCGGGAAGTAGTCGCCCATATCCTGCTGGATAGTTTCTTGCGACTTAATATTCTGCACTGCGTGTTTGAACTCACCACGGCCCAGCATGTTGCGCAGAACCAGGAAACTCAGATCCGGATCACCGGTACCGTCGCCCACATCCGCGATTGGCAACCAGGACACACCACACTCGTTGATTGCATTGCGTGGGCGGTCACTTTCGCGACTAAGTACCAAGGTGTAGTAGCCGTTAGCGTCCACCGGAATCTGCTCATCGAACAGACACTTATTGACCCGACCAGATGCGTAGCCCTGCTGAGAGCACCACGACCAGTAGCGCAGATCACCATCTTCAAACTTGGTGTTGCCGTTATAGGTCTTTGGCGGTAAGCGTCCGGCCAACTCACCTTCCGAACTCCAGCATTAAGGGCGATGGTGTCCGCGTATTTTTAAGCGGACGCGATAGCCCTTATCGCCGGGATTTCCATGCGCCAACGAAGCTCTTACCCCAA
>NZ_JAAQXA010000037.1:0-13824 GCF_012985775.1 Pseudomonas sp. WS 5011 | reverse complement strand
GAAGGAGTGGGGGCAACAGCAGCTGCGCTGGTAGACTTATCCACAGTTGCTGGTAACAAAATCAGCAATCCGCCCTGGGTCAAATTTCAATCGGCAGGGTGGGTCAATTTTCCATCAGCGCCAACACTCACACTACTGGACGAAGGATTACGTGAGTCACTGCATAGGAAAGTGTTTCTCGGCTCGTTGGTCAAGAAAATGTTCCGACCCAAGGCGCGCAATGATGAGTTGAGCTATCTGTCGACGCAGGTAGTCTTCGAATACTTGCGGCTGCGTTTCGGCAAGTATGTAGATGGCTTGGTGTTCCCCTCCGTACAAACCGGCGAAGTGGGGACCAACGTCGTTCTGTTTCCTGAAGCTAGCCGACTTGCCGACAAGCCCCCGTCTAATCGCGCCCCAGAGGACGGACCTGCTCCGGTGGGCGCGAAACCGGAAAACCTATCTGGACCGCCGGCCAAATTGGCCGTCGTTACTGGCTCCATTCGATTTCACAAGATCATCGCAATTGAAACTAAGGCTAAGGAATACGACGATGTCTACGGTCTGTTCATGAGCGATTTAAACCGTCAACGCCTGGGTCTGGGCTTCGAATGAGTGAAGTGGTGATAGCCCATTCTATGGTTGGGATTTGGTTTCTCGGGAGCGGGAGGACTCCCAGCAGACGCTTTTCCTGCTTGTCGCGAGCGAGAAGATCGCAGCCTCGGGGTGACTGGCTGGTCCAAGAGGGATTACAGATGAATCTCCGTATGGCGGATACCGAGTTTTCGTAGCTCGGCAACCAAGCTATCAAGGTCGGAAAAAGAATCAATCTCTTCCTGATCATCTATCAGAAAGAAACTGCGGCCGGCATCCTTCTTGAACATCACGATCCATTCGCTGGTATTCGCCGGATTGGCCATGATCTGGGTATCAAAAATCACGCCTTCGGCAATTCTGACTTTCACGTTTTCGCGCTTCATTACCTTTCCTGTGCTGGCAAAACGGCCCGGTCAATATGGTGTTCCGCGGGCTTGGGCTGTTGGCACACACGTTAAACCTAGAAGCGGTGGATTAGACTCTCCGCACATTTGCTTATCACCGCGGAAAGGGGTACCCGTAACGAAGATTTTCTTCGCCTTGGAGAAATGTGCGAGCGTTTGCCTCCAACTGGTGGCAGGGGCGTGGTGCGCCTCATCGACAATGATCAGGTCAAAGAAATCAGCAGGCACTCGCTTCGTAAGCGCAGAGCTTCGGTCACTGTGAATCTGCTGGATACGCTCTTCTCGACCGACGCTAGCTGGTGAGCGCAAGAAGTTTACCGGCTTGCTATGAAGCACCGAAAGGCAGTCAGGCTGCTCTAGGATGGGCTTTATAGGCTTTTATAGTTAACTATAGAGCGATTATAGAATCTCATACTGTACGCATTATTTACGTTGTGCGCTTACGGCCCAGAGTGTGTAAAAACGCCCCGGTAGACCCTTGCTATGATTTCTAAGAATCTCACCGCAAGGGACGCCCATGAAACGGTTTATCCAGGGTGAACACCGAGGTCAAAGCACCTTACTTCCCGAAAGCCTCGACGACTACGTCAGCGATACCAATCCGGTTCGGGTGGTTGACGTTTTCGTCGATGAACTCGACTTGGCCACGCTAGGTTTTGATGGCGTCATTCCAGCCGAAACCGGCAGACCTGCCTACCACCCGGCGATCCTGCTGAAAATCTACATCTACGGTTACCTAAACCGCATTCAATCGAGCCGACGTCTTGAGCGAGAAGCCCAGCGCAACGTCGAACTCATGTGGCTAACCGGGCGTTTGATGCCCGATTTCAAGACCATCGCCA
Source organism: Pseudomonas sp. WS 5011 (assembly GCF_012985775.1). Classification (NCBI taxonomy): domain Bacteria; kingdom Pseudomonadati; phylum Pseudomonadota; class Gammaproteobacteria; order Pseudomonadales; family Pseudomonadaceae; genus Pseudomonas; species Pseudomonas sp. WS 5011. Next base: position 12,002 of record NZ_JAAQXA010000037.1, on the reverse strand, counting down.
ACTTCCGAAAAGACAACAGCAAGGCCATTCGCGGCGTCTGCCGCCAGTTCGTTTTGCTCTGCCAGCAGTTGGGGTTGTTTGGCGAAAACTTAGTTGCCATCGACGGCAGCAAATTCAAGGCAGTGAACAACCGTGACCGCAATTTCACCAGCGCCAAACTGAAGCGGCGCATGGAAGAAATCGAGGCGAGCATCAGCCGTTATTTGGCTGCGCTCGATGCGGCTGATCGACAGATTCCTAGCGCTTCCGCGCCAGACACTGCCAGCCTTGAAGATAAAATTGCCAAGCTCAAAGCGCAGATGAAAGAGCTTCAGGGGATCGAAACTCAGCTCAACGATTCCCCTGATAAACAGGTTTCGCTGACCGACCCGGATGCCCGTTCGATGATGACGCGCGGCAGCGGTATTGTCGGCTACAACGTGCAGACGGCTGTCGATACGCAGCACCATTTAATAGTCGCTCATGAAGTCACCAACAACGGTTCCGACCGTGACCAACTCAGTTCAATGGCGAAGCAGGCTCGTGAAGCTATCGGCGCAGAAACGCTGTCCGTGGTGGCTGACCGAGGCTACTTCAAGGGTGAAGAAATCCTTGCCTGTCACGACGCAAACATCACGGCCTACGTGCCTAAGCCAATGACTTCAAGCGCCAAGGCTGATGGCCGATTCAACAAAGATGCCTTCGTGTATGACCCGACGAAAAACGAATACACCTGCCCGGCGGGAGAGGCGCTGATCTGGCGATTCTCCAGCGTTGAGAAAGGCATGAATATGCACTGTTACTGGAGTTCAAAGTGCCAGAGTTGCACGCTGAAAACCCAGTGCACGCCAAGCACAAATCGTCGAGTAAGGCGCTGGGAACATGAAGCGGTGCTGGAGGAAATGCAACGCCGGCTGAACCAAGCACCGGAGATGATGCGGGTTCGAAAACGGACTGTTGAGCATCCCTTCGGGACGCTCAAACAATGGATGGGGGCAACGCACTTCCTGACTCGAAAACTGAACGGGGTGAGCGCGGAGATGAGCTTGAATGTGCTCGCCTACAACTTGAAGCGGGTGATGAAAATCATCGGCACCGAAGGCTTGTTGAAGGCGATGACGGCGTAAAAGCCCCAGCTTTTACTGCTCCAGGAGGCGCCACAGCGCTTTATACGCGCTCTGAAGCGTTACCGGCGCTGATCGTGGTAAATAATCGGGAAATCACCACGTCCAGGAGCAATGGGCTGAAGCACGCACGATAAGAAAGTGTTTTTACACACTCTGGGCCAGAAGCGGTCATTTCGGACTGCTCAGAGATGTTTCTAGCTGATCGAGAAAGATCACGTACACGATGTGGCACCTGTTGCCGGGTTGGGAGCACAGCCGTGATGAAGAGTTGCTCGGGAGTTGCGTCCTCCAGCTCCACCAGTTGCAGGCTGTTCTCCTCAAGATCGTCACGAACATCCCGGTAGGTGAGCATTGCTAGCCCCAGCCCCTGTTTGCTCGCGGTACGCACTGCTTCAACGCTATTCGCAGAGAACACGCCTTCCCCCTTGAAGCCGACTGTTTCCCCCTCCCGGAGGAAAGGCCAATGCGGCATACCGTGAAGCGCTATGCAGCGATGGCCATGCACAGGCTGAAAGATGCTCTGCGCAGCTGCAGTGGGAGGCTATTCATCGTGGCCTACAGAGGGTCACCGACTAGCACCGCCCTGCCTGTATCGCCCTCACACCCAGAGGGTGGAGACCAACTCAGAACAGCGGACTTGTCAGGTAGGTGGATGAGGAGGCGACGCTCCAAACACTCCGCCATCGCGCGCTCCGCCACGGCCTCAAGTTTGCCCGTATCCCAGGTGCCGATCTTGTAGCTGAACACATGCGCCTCCAGGTCTTCCCACTCGGCGTGATGCAGGATCGAGGCGACCGCCTCATGGCATGTATTGGTGGTGCGGCTGCAGTGAATTTTAACTGCGTTCGTTCCGGGAACCTGGTAGCCCGCAACGGTCTTCCAACTGCCCCAGATCACAACACCGTCCTGCTGCTCCTTGAAGATCAGAGGGGGGGATGGTGGTGTTTTCTATTGGGCTAGGCTTCGTAAACCAGAGTGCGAGGTAGGTCGCGCAGAGAGCTGAAGCGAGGGCGATCAGGAGCATGTGAAGGTAGCGCATGGTTTTGGCAGCCGTCCTGGCTGGACTCAATCCTAGAGCACCTTAAGCCATCGAGCTAATCGGCATAGCAGCCGTAAAGAGAAAACTGATACACGAGGCACGTCATATCCTAGCTGTCGATTTATCAAACTCACGAGTGTAGACTAAAAGTTTACAGCGTTTACACCGGAAAAGTTATTGCCATGCTTAAAGATGCTGAGATTAGAAATGCGCTAGTGCAGCATCTAAACACTAGGTATCCTCGACCAGCTCGTGTTATGCAAGAACTTCATGTGCACAATGGAAATGCCATTGCAGACGTCGTAGCATTTTATAAACAAATGCATTGCTATGAGATTAAAGGCGAGACGGACAGTATTCAGAGAATTCTTAAGCAAGCGGAAGTATTTTCTCATTCCTTCCCCAAGCTCACGCTAGTGCTCACATCCAAGCATGTTCGCTGGGCGCTGCGTAACCTACCAGAATATTGGGGCATTATGGTTGCGCTTGATAAGGGCGACCGAGTTGTATTCCGATATGAGCGCAAGGCATCCAACAACCCTGACTTCGTCACCGACAAGGCACTTATGATGCTTTGGCGCCAGGAGCTTCTCGATGTATCTGAGAAAATGGGAATAGCCTTAAAAAAATCTGGAAATCGCAATGATTTCGCAAAGACCCTTGGCTCTACAGTTAACAAGAATGATGCCTTAGCCCAGATCCAAAGCTCCATTCTTAATCGTACTAGCGCTTTCTTACGACAAACGTGATGTGGGCTGTAAGGGTTGCCTTAATCCAGCTACCTGGCGACCCCCCTTTCTTGGGTCGAAGTGCACTCTGATAGCTCCTTGCGTGAATATATTTGTCGCCATCGGAAAACTTAGCACCACGAAAATATGTGTTTTTAACAATATTATCTGCAATATCGAAATATTGACCGTACCCTTTGGGGTGCCCTTGAAATTGTCCTCCTCGCTCAGCGTAGAATTCACCTTTCGTCGTATAGAAAACCTTAGGAGCCATGTACTTAGGCATTAACTGGACAGGCAAGTCTGCCTCTGAAAATTCCGGACTGACCACACCATAGTCACCATAGTTAATAGCCGAGAGCGCTGGAATGGCTGCCAATTTTCTCCAAAGCTTATCCTCCAACCTTTCAACCATCATCGTGGTTTTAGTCTTCATTAGCTTAGTAATATTTGCAGGAATCACTGACCCAACGACTATGTAATGACTAATCGAAAACTGCTGAGCACATTGAGCGTGGAATTTCTCAATCGAATCTTTAAGCTCGTTAACATCGCCAGCACTTTCAATAATTCTACAATCAAATATGAGATAGGTGGTCGTCACGCCAACCTTAACAGCCTCAGACAAAACATTAGCTAGCTTCGACTTAAGCAAGTTAAAACTTTGAAAGTCCTCAGCCTGAAGCCGGATACCTAACCTATCGCACTTTTTCTTGCAAAATTCAATAGCTGCGACGTTGTGATCCGGCACCCGATCAAAAGCAACAATAGGAATAATATTGTAAGCCTCAAGCGCACCGAGAACATACCTGTACTGCTGGACTCCGTTCAAAAGCACGCTATCGTCAAGATCGAAATTATCTATAAAAAAATTCAGATCTGGAATTTTTTCTGAATGCGCAGCTAACTGCTTCTCGCCCTTACATAGCCTGTTCAATATATCCAGCTCAGTGTCTTGCCTTTCTTCCTTAGGAACATCAAAGAGGGGCAAAGTAAACCTTTGAATATCAGGATATATGGAGAATACCGCTTGAATCTCATTTTGCTTAAACTTCAGAAACGGAGCGTAATTATACATCCGCAAACCCCCAAAGTTTTTTAACGTCCACGGCACGATGACGACCGGGATAGAGTTTGTAGTCGTTAGCAGCAAATCTTACTAGACCCGCAACAATATCTGGATGAACCCCTAGAACTGCACATGTTTTCTCTAACAAAGAATCACTGTGACGGTTTTCATACAGAACGCGCCATTCACGGCGTGGGACAAAACATTCTCTAGCAAAGGCGTTCGCCTCTGCCTCCACGTCATCTTCTGCCGCTTCATCTAAATCATCTACGATTGGAGTATCGAGATGCTCATCATGGAGACAAAGATGTGCGAGCTCATGCACAAGGGTGAACCAAAAATTGTCGTAACGATTATATCGAAGCGTAATCCCGATCATTGGCCGGGCGCCCGGAAGCTTTAGTGCGCAGCCGTCCATTTTCATCGAGGTATAGCCAGGCTGGACTATCAGTACCACACCGTACTGTTCGGCCAGAATATCTGGCAGCCTGACAATACTTTCTGGATCCAGGCTTAATCGTATGATTCGACTGATATCATCCTGAGAGATACCTTTATACTGCGTATCCATCGTAAGTGAACGCCGCTTTGCTAGCGTGACAGAAGACGCAAGCCAAGCCTGGACTTTTGCCTCATGTGCCTGGGGATTCTTCCTATATAAAACGCCAGCCACTTCGACGGACTGAAACGCGAGCATTGCCAAATACTCTTGCTTCGACATAGTCGCCGATTTTCTCGACTCAATGTCTTTACTTGAAAGCTCTTCGCTAAACCGTTTGAACGCCTCAAATAGCGGTCGAGGTGATGCTTCAGAGCGCGGGGCAATGGGAGCGTCATCCCAAGGAGAGAAATCATCCTTGCTCATCACGCAGCTCCTTGCGCTATTGACTGCGCTACTGGCTCTGAGGCCTCGAAGTACCGAAGGCCATGGTAGTCAGCATCGATGCCGTAATCAGTCATGTTAAGGCTTCGGTAGTAGCCTTCTGACGATGGCAAAGAATGAAGCGAGAACCCAGGCCGATAGCCTAGGACATTGATAGAATAGTTTATTGCATGAACCAATAATTTTGTACCAACCCCAGAAAAACGGCGAACATAGCCGTTTCTTCCCCGGTTCCAATATGCCGCGGCCAGATAATCGACGTAAAAGATCCCTGAGCCATCTGTCTTACTTATTTTTGGGTGCTTGATAATACAAGCGGCCTGGACTTTACCGTCCGCCATAAGATAGAACCAAAAGTATTCCGCAGAATTGCATAGCAAGGGCGGCGGCAAAAACTGAGTGCAACACCTGACCTTTCCGGTACGGTGCTGCCCCTATGTCTTATTCCGAACTCAGCGTTGAAGAGCGCGCCACCATTCAAATCGGTCATGCCCAAGGCTTCAGCCTGCGTAGGATTGCCTGCTTGATCACCCGATCCCCTTCGACCATCAGCCGGGAGCTGCGCCGCAATCGAGATGCCTGCGGTGGCTACTCGGCCCGCGTGGCCCAGCAGCAGATGCACGCCCGCCGCCAGGTTTGTCGACCGATGCGAAAGCTGTTGCCGGGTAGCGAGCGCTTCGAGTTGGTGACCCATATGCTGCGTGAGCGTTTGTCTCCCGAGCAGATTGCCGGCAAGCTGCGCAGCATGAACATTCCCAGCCTCAGAGATGCCTACGTCTGTCGCGAGACGATCTATAACGCGATCTATGCCTTGCCGGTCGGCGAGCTGCGTAAGGAGCTGATCATCTGCCTGCGCCAAAGCAAGACGACGCGCAGACCGCGTTCTGGCGGCGTGGATCGGCGCGGACAGATCCCTGAGATGGTCAGCATTCATGTGCGCCCGCCGGAGATCGAAGACCGGTTGATGCCGGGGCATTGGGAAGGCGACCTGATCAAGGGTAAGGCCAACGCTTCGTCTGTAGGCACGCTGGTGGAGCGCACCAGTGGCTACCTGATGCTGGTGAAGATGAATGACGCGACGGCGACCTCGGCGATGGAGGGCTTCAGTGCAGCGCTCAATGGAATGCCGCTGGCGATGCGCAAGAGCATGACCTACGACCAGGGTCGGGAGATGGCACGGCATGCCGAGATTACCCAGAGCACGGGTGTGGCGATCTTCTTCTGCGACCCGCACAGCCCTTGGCAACGCGGCAGCAACGAAAACATCAACGGTCTGATCCGCCAGTACCTGCCCAAGGGAACGGACTTGTCGGGACACAGCCAAGAACAGTTGGATGCCATTGCCTTGCAACTGAATATGCGCCCCCGTAAACGCTTCGATTTCAAATGTCCGATCGAAATGATGAGTGAGGTGATGCACAAGGCCATGGCTATGCGGCACGATGCGCCCACTTCAATTCAATAACCGTGTTGCACTCAGCTCCTGCAACCGCCAAGGCTTTTTTAGCCCATGCCCAGTGATGGTCATTTAGCTGATAGGCATCCAGCAGCTCATCCCATTTAGCTGGATCATCCAACGCCCCCGGATTCTCTGCTATCAGTTGTCCGAAAAGCCTTGCTTTCTCCTCGCCCCAATCCACGTCAAGACTGATCGTGGCGCGAAGGTCAATACCATCGGAGATGGTGTACGGGATGTCTTTACCCGTGTGTAGGCACTTTAATGTTTGCATGCGGCCCTACGTCCCTGAACGGCTCTTTGAATGAATATAGCAAATTGCCAGCAGCGAACAATATGCCACCATCCATTGTGCGCGACTCATTATTTGACGTGTGAAAGCACAATAATGCTTGAACGGAGGTATAACGCCGGCCCCGCAGTGAGTTGCTGAATCGCGTCCCCTTCCTCGCAGACGTACACTTGCGACGCACCAACCCGTCACAACCCGAGCCGTCCTTTCAGCCGCTCTAGCCATGTCGCAGGCTTAGGCTGTACCTGGGCATCCTTCCACTCCGGCAGGTCTACGTTCTCACCCTGAGCCCGAGCCGCCTGGTGCAGTGCCTTCGCTCGAATATCTCGATTGCGAACTGCATTAATCGCCTCTTGGGACATGTCGCCAGCCCAAACGACCCTCCCGGATCGCACCCAGTAGTGTGATCGGCAGCGGAACGACCAATTACCTATCGAGGGCTTCAACGAAACCGTCTCGCCATCAAAGGACATCTGCCAGTCGGTCGGAGAGAATGGCGTGATCACCTTGTTGCCGCATCCACAGGCACACAGATGCACCGCAGTGGCGAACTCCATTGCCAGGTAGAGCTCACCTGGTTCGAGCCTCTCCGGGAATTGCTCTACAAACTGCGGGGTGAGGCGACGAATTGTCATGGCCTCTCCTCGCTGTTACCCATTTCGTTCAGGTTGGTCGAATAGGTGATGTGACTCGCCTGGCTGTTATCGGAGTAGAAGCCGCAGAGACGCTTCCAAACTCCAATGGCTAGCATCCCGTTTTGGCCGTTCAGATCAGCGATCTGGATGTTCGAGCGGTAGATATCCTCACCGTCATTTTCGGTTAGCGGCATCGTCCGATCAGCATGATCATGGTGCTCAGGAGTAAGCGCGGTCACCCGGCACGTTCCCCAAATCTGCTGCGTCTCGCCGACCAAGTGAACGCCCATGCCTACATCGATCAGCGTGGTCTGTGTCCCCTTGAGTTCCTTCACCACCAGCTTGCGTGCCTCAGTGTTGTCGATGCAAAGGAACACATAGTCAAAGGCACGAAGCTCACCCACTTTGTCCGCAGTGACCATGCACGCGTGAGGAGTGATATGGCGGTGCATTTCGCTGTAGACCTCATACAGGTACTCCACCTTCGTAATACCCCGCTCCAGTACCGCGAACGGCACAGCCCCGGGGAAACGAAACGCGTTGTGCTGCTGTAGGGCATCGCCGTCAAACAGATGGATCTCAGCCACAGGAGTCTTCGCCACCTGATCCACGATGTACGCACCTGTACCGCCCAATCCCACAATCGCAATTTTCAGCCGTTTGAGCTTCTCGGTAGGCATACCGATACCTGCTCGCGCAGAGGCTGTATCGGTATATACAAACACCGACTCCTCCGCGTCCGACCGGATGGGCGAGAAGGTTTTTGCGGTGACATCCTTGTCGAGAGCATTGGCTGGGCCAGACAGCATGGCCACGTACAGCGACACCTTCTCGTAGTAGCTCGCGTAATTTCCAGTGCGAGGTTTGGCAGAGAAGTAGTGGTTCACTGTCAACTCGGGCAGCAGCTGCTGCTGGTTGCTGTTGTTGATGATCTGCTCAAGTGGTCTCCCCTGTGAGTCACAGGGGATATGGCCAATGAAATATGCAGTGTGATCGCTGGGGCTCTCTGCCACATCAGCAGTGAGGTTGAGCGTCATGACCAGCACGCCTTTGCAGACCTGGCGCTGCGCACTCACATAGGGAACCTCACGAACCAGCAGGTAAGAACCCATGACTTCGAGGTTGTACCCTTCGTTGCGCAAACGCAGGAGCTGCGGACTACGACTTATCAGTTGGTGTGACATTGAAGTGCATCCCCTTCTTGATACGGACGATCTGGCCTTCAACCAGGTTGGTAAGCGAGTTGCCTTCAAAGCCCTTGGCGTAGGTCACCGTGAACTGAGCATTGGGCGAAGGCACCGCGTCGGGATAGGCGAGGCGTACCACCTCCCAGTAGCTGAGGTAGCGGGAGTGGAGGAAGGTAGGCAGGGTGTTCACGAAGACCTTGATGTTGATCTCGACTGCAGCGAAGTGCTCCGCCCCAGGGCGAGCCAGGTCGAACAGTTCATTGTCTTCAACCAGCTCATCGTCCTCGCCGGGGATCACAAGGAAGACCTCATATTTATGAGCGTCAACGCCTGCAAGGTGCTTCAGAGTGCGGCCTGAAATGCGCTGGCCTCCCCAGTCCTGCGAGCGACCATCGATGAAGAAGCGGAACGAGCGGTCGCTCTTGAATGCCAGGAATTTCTCGATCCCTGCCTGGCGCAAATCGGTCGTCTCGCTCGGGCTGAGCAATTCGAGATGACCATTGGCATACATCTGGTAGAGCAGGTACTCGTCGACTGGGCGCAGTCCCGCTGCTTCCAGTACCTGTTGCCCGGTCGGAACCGGATCAGTGATTACCAAAGGCCGGTAGTCCAGGTTCTCGTTACCCACCTGGATTTTGTACGGCCCGTGCTCGCGAACTACGCGGCCAGCCGATACAGCAGCGGCCACGTCCTCCACGTCAAGCTCGTTCAACTGAGTCATGGTAAAGCCCTCTTGCATGAGTTAGACGGTGGTGTTGTCCAGTCGGACAACACCACCGCCCATAAAAACGACCCTCAGGTCGTTGTCCAGACAGACAACAGTGGACTTCAAAAAAAAGCCGCTTATCATTGAACATGAAACGCAGCTGTTGTCTGGCTGGACAACAGACTACTCCCGCCTTCGCGGGCAATGCAAGCGGTTGGAGAAAATAATGGATTTGGCGGGGTTCATCGCATCCATGCGTGAACGGCAAGAGCTGAGCTTTCGTGAGCTGGAGAAGCGTGCTGGTGATCTGGATCACGCATACATCTGGAGGCTAGAGAAGGGCAACAAGCAGGCTCCTTCCGACGATGTCGTATCGCGGCTGGGCCAGGCTCTAGGGTTAGGGATCCGGGAGGCTGAGGTGTTTAAATTGCTAGCTAAGCCTGTAACCCTCGACGACGCGCTCTACCGCCTGATGATGTTGCGCGAGGACATCCCCTGGGAGGACTTCGAGGACGTTGCAACCATGAGTTTCCGCGGTGAGCGCCCCAACACTGAGGAAGCCTGGCTCAAGCGGATCGAGCTCATTCAACAGATGTAGGGCGAGGATTTTCATGGACGAAAACATTGCGGTCGCTCGAGCTCGAAAGCTCCTGAAAGATGCCGGTATTACAACGGTACCTGTCGATGTGGAGGCCCTCGCTTCCTTTCTGGAAATTCGGGTTGCTAGAGCGGAAATGGCAGAGGGTGAAGCCGGCTGCACCGTTATGCGTCGTGGAAAAACCTGCATCTGGGTCAATCAGGATGACAGCCCCCTGCGTCAGAGATTCACGATCCTCCATGAGATCGCCCACCACGTTCTCGGTCTCAAATCCAACCATGAAGAAAAGGTTCCAGCTGCTGAGCTGGAACACTTTACTGGCCGACCTCCTGAAGAGGTGCTTTGCGACATATTCGCCGCTGAGTGCTTGGTGCCCTGGGGGGTGATTCAGCCTCTTGCTGAAGAGCAAGACTTCACACTTGAGTATCTCGCGGAACTGGCTGAACGGTTTCAGGCGTCCCGATCCTGTGTCGCCTCCAGATTTGCACAGGCCTCTGGAGCCCACCTGGCGTTTGTCGTGGCCGAGGAAGGAGTCGTCAAGTACGCCATCACCTCGAAGACACTCAAAGAAGCTCGGGTTTGGATATCTAGGGACATTCCATTGCCCAAGAACTCCGCAGCTGCAAAGGCCATCATGTCCGGCGCCAGTGGCTTTCATGAGACTGATGCGGAGGGCCTGGACTGGAGCAACAGTGATGATGCCCGCCGATTTGCCTGCTATGAGCAAGCAACCTACCACGCACCTACTAGACAGACTCAGTCCATCCTCGTTTTCGAGGAGCTTGAGCAGCGCCCGGCATACAGTGGCAATCACTGTATCCAGGATGACCGTGATTACCTGCTAGAAGAACTCGACGGCTACCCTGGATGGTCGAAGCCTCGGCACTAACCCTTTCTAAGCTAGGCCTAAGCAAGTACCTTTAGAGGCCCCAAGCCTCACATTAGTATTAAAAGCAGCGGCTGCTTTTGGCCGATTCTGTTGAAAAAGTAGCGGTCTCCCCATGCCGTTGGCAAAATTGCTTTGTCAGCGAGCGTGGGGGCGAACAGCATGATGGGACAGCTACCGGGAGGACAGCAGCGCCTGTTCTACTCGTTCAATCTGGAAGATCACGTCCCGGCCCAACATCTCCTGCGCAGCATCGACCAGTGCTTGGATCTCAGTGATCTACGTGCCTACCTGGCAGATTTCTATAGCCCCATCGGGCGTCCCTCGATTGACCCGGAGTTGATGGTGCGCATGCTGGTCGTCGGCTACTGCTATGGCATTCGTTCCGAGCGGCGATTGTGCGAAGAGGTGCACCTGAACCTGGCCTATCGCTGGTTCTGCCGGTTGGGTCTGGAAGACGAAGTCCCCAATCACTCGACCTTCTCGAAGAATCGCCATGGGCGTTTTCGTGACAGCGATCTATTCCGCTGGTTATTCAATGAGGTGCTGCGGCGCTGCATGGCAGCCGGCCTAGTCAAGGGTGAAGGTTTCGCCGTCGACGCCAGCATCATTAAGGCGGATGCCAGCCGGCAACGTGGGGTGGCGGGAGATGAGGTCGATTGGAACGATCCGAAGCTCAGCAGCCGCGCAGTGCGCGAGTACCTCGAAGCCCTTGATGAAGAGGCGCTGGCTGAGGCTCTTCCCAAGAAAATTTCGCTCACAGATCCTCAGTCCCGTTGGACAGCAGCGCCAGGTGGCCCGGCCTTTTTTGCCTACTCCACGAATTACCTGATCGACACTGAGCACGGTGTGATCATGGACGTGGAAGCTACCCCGGCGCACCGTACCGCCGAAGTCGATTCGACCAAGACGATGGTCGAGCGTGTCGAAGCGCAGTTCGATCTCACACCGGAACGCCTTATCGGCGATACCGCTTATGGCACCGCCCCGATGCTGGCCTGGATGGTCGAAGAAAAGGACATCGAACCGCATGTGCCGGTGTGGGACAAGACCGAGCGCAAGGACGACAGCCTCTCCAGTAACGACTTCCACTGGAATCAGGACGCCAATGAATATTGCTGCCCAGCCGGCAAACCGCTACGCAGTGAATGGCGCGCCTTCACCCAGCAAAGGTCGCGGGTAACTAAGGCCAACACCGTCATTTACCGCTCCAGCCAAACCGACTGCGCCACCTGCCCGTTGAAAGCGAAATGCTGCCCCAACACACCGAATCGGAAGATTGTCCGCAGCATGCGGATTCCACGCTGACTCGGACACCCATTCCACGCACATCCGGACAGTGATTCCACGCTGATCCGGACACTCATTCCACGAGCATCCGGACACCGATTTCACGGCCATCCGGACACTTTTCAGG
>NZ_JAAQXA010000036.1:0-15166 GCF_012985775.1 Pseudomonas sp. WS 5011 | reverse complement strand
CCCGGTTGAGTGGCCGGATGGCCGTGGAATCAGTGGCCGGATGCGCGTGGAATGGGTGGCCGGATCAGCGTGGAATCGGTGGTCAGATGCTCATGGAATGGGTGGCCAGATGACCGTGGAATCCGCACGCCGGTGTAGCCCGCGTCGGCACCGACCATGTTTTCCTCACCGTGCAGCAGTTTGTCGACCTGGGTAACGTCTGCAACGTTGGCTGCCGTCCCCACCACGCTGTGCACCAGGCCGGACTCGTCATCAACGCCGATATGCGCCTTCATGCCGAAGTAATACTGGTTTCCCTTCTTGGTCTGGTGCATTTGCGGGTCACGCTTGCCGTCCTTGTTCTTGGTCGAACTTGGCGCATTGATCAGCGTGGCATCGACGATAGTGCCTTGGCGCAACGACAAACCTCGGTCACCTAGGTAGCCATTGATCACAGCCAGGATGCCGGCAGCCAATTCGTGTTTCTCCAGCAGGCGGCGGAAGTTGAGGATGGTGGTTTCATCCGGAATGCGCTCCAGGCTCAGTCCGGCAAACTGGCGCAGGATGGTGGTCTCGTACAGCGCTTCCTCCATCGCCGGGTCGCTGTAGCCAAACCAGTTCTGCATCAGATGTATGCGCAGCATCGCCATCAACGGGTACGCCGGACGACCACCCTCGCCTTTGGGGTAGTGCGGGTCGATCAGAGCGACCAAACCTTTCCACGGCACTACCTGATCCATCTCGATCAGGAACAGCTCTTTGCGGGTCTGTTTGCGCTTGCCGGCGTACTCGGCGTCGGCGAAGGTCATCTGCTTCATCGGAAAACTCGGCGGGTGGAGTCCGGGGATTTTGCCAAAATCAGGAAGTCTTTTTCAGAGTTTCCCTAGAACACGGTGTCATTTGAATACCGCGCCCTTGCACCGTCAGCAGATACCCACTCAATAGCCAGACGCCGTGCCCATCTCAATCTTTCATGATTCAAGCCATCCAAGAGGATCGCCACGCTTTTCGCTTCCTCATGTAAGCTGACGTTTTTCATCCTTGAGGATGCTATGAGTAGGGATGCACTTGAACAAAACCAGATACCGATCTATTTCGTCGCGGTCATTGCAGCGGCAATCGGTGGGTTAATAGCTACTGCAGCGGCGCAGAGCCTGAACGCATTAGTGACCCCGACTATCGCCGTGCTGATGTACGCGATGTTTCTGCAAATTCCCTTTCTTGATCTCCGCAAAAGTCTTAGCAACAAACGCTTCATGTCAGCCTTGCTTATCGCCAATTTCGTACTGATTCCACTGCTGGTATGGGCACTCACCAGAGGGCTCGCAGAACACCCGGCAATCCTAATAGGCGCTCTTCTAGTTTTGCTCACCCCGTGTATCGACTACGTGGTGGTATTTACGCACATAGGCAGAGGCGACTCGCGTGCGATTCTTGCAGCAACCCCCATCCTCTTGCTGTTGCAACTTGTGCTGTTGCCTGTGTATTTGGCTTTTATGCTAGGGGAGCAATCCCAAGTCGTTATCTCGATAGCGCCTTTCGCTGAAGCCTTTCTCGCACTGATTGTCGTGCCTTTATTGCTCGCGGTGGCTACAGCAGCCTTGGCTAAGCGCTCGCGGATCGTAGGTCGCTGGAACACCGTATGGGCATGGATGCCAGTCCCTGCGATGGCGGCAGTTCTCATTGCGGTGGTTGGGTCGCAAATCTCGCCAGTGGTACGTGATATCGACCAGCTTTTACCGGTGATCCCGGTGTATATCGGTTTCATGCTTTTGGCCCCCGTAGTGGGCGCACTCGCTTCAAAAGCTTATAAACTGCCCGCCTCGACGGCGAGAGCGGTTACTTTCAGTACCGCCACACGTAACTCGTTGGTGGTTCTTCCGCTGGCCCTGGCATTACCTGAAGAAATACGAGGGCTTGCAGCCGCAGCGGTCATCACCCAGACACTGGTTGAGTTGGTGGGTGAACTTGTCTACATCCGGGCAGTGCCGATTCTCATCTGGCGTAAAAAAAGCCGCTGAGGACGTCACGGCACAGTCACCGCCCACATTGAGCGGTATTTACGGTAAGCAAAAAGCCCCGCTCAAGAGCGGGGCTTTTCAGTTGCACACGAATAGCGCTGTGAACTTAGCGCAGACGATGGGCCAAGCGGTAGAGCAATGGCAAAACCAGCAGCGTCAGCGCTGTTGAGGACAGAATTCCGCCAATCACTACCGTCGCCAGAGGGCGCTGAACTTCCGCGCCCGTACCGATGGCAGTGGCCATTGGAATAAAGCCCAGAGACGCCACCAAAGCAGTCATCAGCACTGGCCGTAGGCGCGTCAATGCGCCTTCGCGGATGGCCTCGTCCAGCCCCATGCCGTTCTCACGCAAACTGCGAATGAAGGAAATCATTACCAGGCCGTTGAGCACCGCCACGCCCGACAAAGCAATGAAACCCACGCCCGCGGAGATCGAGAGCGGAATATCTCGCAGCCACAAGGCCATGATCCCGCCTGTCAGCGCGAAGGGCACGCCGGTGAACACCAGCAGGCCATCTTTGACATTGCCGAACATCATAAAGAGCAGTGTGAACACCAGCAGCAATGAGACCGGTACGACAATCTGCAGGCGCTTGGCCGCCGACTGAAGCTGCTCGAAGGTGCCGCCCCAGGTCGTCCAGTAGCCTGTAGGGACGCTAACCGCCTGGGCGATCTTGCTCTCGGCCTCGGCGACAAATGAGCCGATATCGCGACCGCGAACGTTAGCGGTGACCACCACGCGGCGCTTGCCACTTTCACGGCTGATCTGGTTCGGCCCCGGTGCGGACACCACACTCGCCACATCAGCCAAGCGCACAAACCCTGGGCCATCCAACCCATCGCCATTGGCCAGACGAATAGGTAGCTGCTGGATCTTGTCGACATCATTGCGCCACTCGTCCGCCAGGCGAACTTGGATATCGAAACGCCGGTCACCTTCAAACAGTGCACCCGCCTCGCGCCCGCCGATGGCGGTGGAAATGGCGTCCTGAATCTCCGAGACATTCAAACCGAATCGTGCGGCTTTCTCACGGTCGATTTGTACGCTGAGCATCGGCAGACCGGTGGTCTGTTCGACCTTCACATCAGCTGCTCCTGGAATACCCTCCAGCACCTCAGCGATTTGCTCGGCGGTCTCGTTCATCACATCCATGTCATCGCCAAACACTTTCACTGCGACGTCACTGCGTACGCCGGAGATCAGCTCGTTGAAGCGCATCTGAATGGGCTGAGTGAACTCATAGTTGTTGCCGGAAACCTGTTCAACCGCCTCCTGCATCGCCGCAACCAAATCGGCTTTGCTGCGATCAGGATCGGGCCACTGGTCGCGCGGCTTTAGCATGACAAAGTTGTCCGCCACGTTCGGCGGCATTGGATCGGTTGCGACTTCAGCAGTTCCAAGCTTGGCGAACACCGTATCAACCTCGGCAAAGGATTTGATTCGTTGTTCGAGTTGCACCTGCATTTCAATTGCTTGCGAAAGGCTAGTGCCAGGAATACGCAGGGCATGCAAAGCGATATCGCCCTCATCCAGGCTCGGCACGAACTCACTGCCCATCCGCGAAGCAGCTAAACCAGAAAGCACCATGATGACTGTCGCAATGGTCAGCACTAACGGCTTGCTGACCATGACCCAATCTAGCAACGGCGCGTAGCCTTGCTTGACCCAGGCCATTAGCCGATTTTCTTTTTCACTGACGTTGCCATTGAGGAACAGTGCAACAGCTGCCGGGACGAATGTCACCGAGAGGATCATGGCTCCGAACAGGGCTGTCACCACGGTGAACGCCATTGGGTGGAACATCTTGCCTTCCACGCCGGTGAGCGCAAATATCGGCAGGTACACCACCATAATGATCAGTTGGCCGAACAGCAGTGGACGACGCGCCTCCTTCGACGCCGCGAACACCTCATGGAAGCGCTCATTACGGGTCAACGTTCGGCCTGCTGCGGCCTGGGCGTGAGCCAAACGACGCACGCAGTTCTCTACGATCACCACGGCACCATCGATGATGATGCCGAAATCGAGTGCGCCAAGGCTCATCAGGTTCGCGCTGACCTTGTTGCTGACCATGCCCGTAAAGGTGAACAGCATCGACAGCGGAATCACCATTGCGGTGATGAGGGCCGCCCGAATGTTACCCAGGAACAGGAACAGGATAGCGATAACCAGCAGAGCGCCTTCGATCAGATTCTTCTTCACCGTATTGATGGCCTTATCGACCAATACAGTGCGGTCATAGACCGTCTTCGCTATGACTCCTTTCGGCAGGTTGCGATTGATCTCCTTTATGCGCTGGTCGACAGCCTGCGATACATAGCGGCTGTTCTCACCAATCAACATAAAGGCAGTGCCGAGCACCACCTCCTGGCCGTTCTCAGTAGCGGCCCCGGTGCGCAGCTCCTTACCCAGGCCAACCTCGGCCACATCACCGATGCGCACAGGAACACCATCGGTGTTCTTGATGATGATGTTGGCGATGTCAGCGATATTGCCGACTTGTCCCGGAGCGCGGATCAGGTACTGCTCGCCGCTGCGTTCGATGTAGCCCGCACCAACGTTGGCATTATTGCTCTCCAACGCAACCACAATGTCCTGCAGGCTGAGGCCATGTGCGACCAGGCGCTCCGGCTTGGGTGAAACCTGGAACTCCTTGGCATAACCGCCAATGGTGTTGATCTCGGTAACACCTTTGACGGTTCGCAGTTGCGGCTTGACGATCCAGTCCTGAATCTCACGCAAATCCATCGGAGTATAGGCGCTGCCATCCGGCTTCTTCGCACCGTCTTGCGCCTCGATGGTCCACATGTAGATCTCGCCCAGACCAGAAGCGATTGGCCCCATGCTCGGCGACAGATCACTGGGTAGATTGCTACGCGCTTCCTGTATCCGCTCATTCACCAACTGACGAGCGAAGTAGATGTCTGTGCCGTCTTCGAAAATGACGGTGACCTGCGACAACCCGTAGCGTGAGATTGAACGCGTTTCCTGTAAGTTGGGCAGCCCAGCCATTACCGATTCAATCGGAAAGGTCACGCGTTGCTCAGTTTCCAGTGGCGAGTAGCCCTTTGCCTCGGTATTGATCTGCACCTGCACGTTGGTGATGTCGGGAACCGCATCAATCGGCAACTTCTGGTAGCTGTAAACACCCAACGCCGCCATGCCGAGCACAGCCAGCAAGACTAGCCAGCGCTGGTCGATGGCGAAGCGAATTAATCGTTCGTACATGTCAATTTCCCCTAAAGCGCAGCATCACCGCGCTCTCCAGTACGGATGCGCAATGCGTCGGTCAAAGGGGCCACGGCGACGATTCCATCACCGGGAACACCTGTGTGGGCGGCCTTCTCGATGGCATGGACGATCTCATCGGCAACCTCATCGGAGCAGAACGCCAGCAGCACGAGATGCTGATGGGCGTCTGGATTCCATTCGTCTGCGATATATCCATGATCCTTGCCGTGACCACGCGGATGACCATGGGCTGGCAGGATGGTGAATCCTGGTAGATGCGGCAGTGCGTACAGCGCTTGCTCGACGGCTTCAAGCCGGATCGGACGAAAAATAGCTGTAACTTGTTTCATAGCTCGACTCCGAATTAGTGGTCATGGCTCGCGCCGGCTTTGCCAAGCTCAGCTTTGATCAGGAAGCTGTTCTTCAGCGCGTATCGATCGCCCGCCTTCAGACCCGAGATAACCTCGACGAAGTGGCCGTCGGATTTGCCCAGCTCAAGAGGCCGAGCTTCTAGCTGGTTATCGAAGCGGCCGAACACTACCTGCCAATCGCGAACGGTCTGGATCGCTTCGACCGCTACTGCAACGGGAACGTCGTTCTCCTGGGCAATCACCTCGACCGTCACTGGCAAACCAGGCCGCCATATCCGATCTGGGTTGGCTAGCACGATGCGAGCAGTCGCCGAGCGGGTTTGCGCCCCAACCAGAGCGCTGACATAGGAAATGGAGCCCTTAGCCGTGGCGGCGAATGCGCTGGAGCTCACGACAACGTTTTGCCCTTCGGCGATTACGCCCAAGTCTTTCGCCGCGACGGTTGAGTCCACCCATACGGTCGACAAATCCGAGACGGTAAAGACTGCGGAGTCCTCTTTGAGTACTTCACCAACAGAGATGCTTTTGCTGGTTATCACGCCATCGATAGGGGCACGAATCTCGAATTCGGTGAGATTCTGGCCTTTGGCCGGGGCACCGCCCAGCGAAGCGATTTGTTGCTGGACGCGCTGCACTGCGATAGCAGCTTCCTGCATGGCAACTTGCGCCTGCAGGAAGTCCTGCTCGGCGGAAATCTTCTCTTCCCACAATTGCTTTTCACGTGCATAGGTCGTGCGGGCAAGCGCAGAGCGTTGCTGGGCGGCCATTAGCTCGCCACGCAGTTCGGCCAGCGCCTGGCTGGAGATTTTGGCCAATACCTGACCCTTGCTGACCGTATCGCCAGCACTAACCGCCACCGAGTCGACGCGCCCGGCAAGTTGCGGGGTCACCTGAACCGTGCGGTCACCGTTGTAACGAACCTCGCCGAGCACTTGCAGCGTGGAGGCGATTTTCGCTGGACCAGCAGTGGCGAGCGTGACGCCACCCTGCTCAAGCTGCGCATCCGTCATCGTCACGCGGCCCTCAACCTGCTCGTAACCGAACGAATAGCTCTTGCCACTGTGCTTGGCGCTGATGGAAACCTGGAATGAATGCGGCTCTACAACCGCGGCATCGCCACGTAGGTAGTCATTCTCTTTGCTGAAATTGATGATTTGCGCAGGTTGGCCAAGACGCAACAAGGTCACCTGTACCGTGCTTTCAGTAGGATTTAAAAGCTTACCGTCCAGGTAGGTATAGAGCCTGAACTGAGGCTCTACGCCCTCCTCAAAAATCGTCACTTCAAGTGCATAATCACCCTCGGTGAAAAGCTTGCCGCCATGCTCGCCCTTGGTGGGTTCTACAGTTTCATGGTGCTCTTTATCTGCATGCTCATCGGCCTCTTCATGCTCGTCGGCCGAAGCCTCCCCGTGGTGCTCGGGATCTGCGTGAGCCGATACATCCTCATGACTCTCATCATGGCCATGGCCTTCCTCCCCGGACTTACCAGGGCTACCACTTAGAATCAGACCCGCCACGGCTAAACCGATGACGACAACAGCCACAATCATCAGCCACTGCTTTCTGGGAGTTGTTGATGCCATTGGTAACTCCAAATTATCAAAAGTATTGAATTTGACTCATGCCCAGGCGGCGACTAAACGCGCTCAATAAACATGCAGCCGCCAGGAAAGCAGGCGAGGCTTCATGTCGCATGACGCGACCATCTAAGGCGTTATGTAGGTGTGAGAGATGCTTATTTTTTGAATTCGATGTTGAGTTGGGAGCCGTAAATCTTCTCCAAGCTCACCCAGGCCGAAATAGCTTCATCCAGGGTATTCAGGTATTGGGAGCGCATGCTTACGAGGGTGCGCTGAGCATCGAGTACATCGATAAAGGCAAACTTGCCCATCTCGAATCCACGTACTGCGCCCTCTACTGCTTGCTGCGCGGTCGGCAGCAGTGTGCCGCTGATCGAGTCGACTTCACTTCTAGCGCTTTCCCACTGCTCAAATGCCTGCTGGGCTTCCGCGCGCAGGCGGAGTTCTGCGGCATTGCGCAAATCCCGCGCTTGGTCAGCTCCTTGAGCAGCGGCCAGCACATTGCCTTGGTTACGGTTGAACAACGGAATAGGCATCGACAAGCCGAGCAAATTGACGCGCTCGCCAAGCCCTTCGTCGTATTGGCTGCCAACACTGACGGTGAGGTCTGGAATGCGCTGCGACTTTTCGAGTTCCAAGGAAGACTCGGCACGCTGGATGTGCGTGCTGGCCAGCCGTAGGTCCGCTGTATCTGTTATGCGTGCAAGCATCTCAGCCTGCGACGGCAGGTACGGCAGGCGCTCAAGATCACCCTCGACATGCGCGAAGTTCGGTGTCTCGGCACCCGTTATGAGCGCCAGTTGCTTGTAGGCATTGCTTTGATTGAGGCGTGCGCGATTCAGCTCCAGTTGAATTTCCGAAAGCTGCACCTGAGCACGCGAAATTTCGATTGGCGAAGCCTTGCCGGCCTTTACGCGCCCTTCGACCACCTGAAGTCCGCGACGGGCAAGGTCTAACGACTGAGTGGAAAGCTGCAGTCCTTCCTGGGCACGCAGGGCTGAGTAAAAGGCCTGGATGACCTCAGCGCGCAAGATGTTTTTCTTACGCTCCAGATCAATCGCCACCGCGTCCTGATCACGCTCAGACACATCAATACGCGCGCTACGCTTGCCGCCCAGCTCAATTGGCTGAGATACCTGAATGCTGGTAACGCGCGACTCACTGCGCGTGTCCTCAACGCTCCAGGACAACTCAGGATTCGGGATCAGCCCAGCTTGAGTACGAGCACCTTCGGCAATACCTGTATTCCATTGTGCTGCAGCGAACTCCTGGTTCTCAGTGAGCGCTTGCGCCAACGCCTCATCAATCGTTATTGACTGCCTTGTTGATTCGGCAGCAGTTGTTGGAACTGGAGCAATTAACAATGCAGCCAGTAGCCCTGATAACACACAGAACTTACCTACTCCAACTCCATGTCCGGCCATTGTTTTTACATGCACTTAAAAGTCCTCCGCAGAACTAACTCTGCTGGAATATAATGAAGGCCTTTATATTTATTAATCCCGAGGGATATCGAGGATCATTACTTGGGAAAATAAGTAGAAAGCCAATTCCCGGCAGAATGTAGTGCTCCACGCCTATCAGCAAGGTGACTGGAAAATTACAAATACGTTATCCAGCACCTTTCCAAGTAGGCCTGTATTAGTATTGGCAGCGCTCAAGAGAGCAGGCGATTTAGCGCCCAGCAACAACTAGAAACAAACACAGTTAAATAGCGGTTGCCTCGCGTGTAGCGCCCCGGGCAGCCCTGCCAGTCAAAAGTTGGGGGTTTTGGATAAGGGCAAGTACTGCGACACGTTGTCGCTTAACACCTTGGAGCCATGCGAAATAGGCATTACAGCTTGACCCTAAAGCCGCTTCAGGCTTTAGCCTTGGAGCAACCTGAAAAGCCGTAGGTCATATCCGTGACCGCCGATGAAAGAATTAAAACCACTCCGCAGCCACAACAAAAGAATATCTAAAAAATACTGGCTGCACATTTTAAGGTGAATTTTTATGCGAATCCTTATTGTCGAGGACGAGCCCAAGACTGCCGAATACTTACACCAAGGTTTAAGCGAAAGTGGCTATGTAGTTGATAAGGCAGCCACTGGCGTGGACGGTCTCCACCTTGTTAGGCAACACGCTTACGACTTGGTAGTGCTTGATGTAAACCTGCCTGAAATTGATGGCTGGGGCGTGCTTGAGCATATACGCAGTAACAGCAGTACACGCGTGATAATGCTGACTGCACGCGGGCGCTTAGTGGATAAAATTAAAGGCCTGGATTTGGGGGCAGATGATTATTTAGTCAAACCGTTCGAGTTCCCTGAATTACTTGCGCGAATTCGTACATTGCTACGGCGAAGCGAGCAAATTCCAGTACCGGAAGTGCTGCGGGTAGCCGACCTTGAGCTTGATCCGGCGAGGCACCGCGCGTTCCGTGGTGAGCAGCGCATCGACCTGACCACTAAAGAGTTTGCGTTGCTGCACCTACTGATGCGCCGCTCTGGGGAAGTGCTATCGCGCACCCAGATCATTTCGCTGGTCTGGGATATGAATTTTGACTGCGACACAAACGTCGTCGAAGTCTCCATCCGCAGGCTACGCGCCAAAATTGATGATCCGTTCGATAACAAACTGATCCACACCCTCAGGGGTGTTGGGTACGTGCTTGAGGAACGGGCATGAAGCCGGCAAGTCTATCCATGCGCCTTGGCCTGTCGGTCAGCGTGATGGGGGCGGCACTGGTTGTTCTGCTAGCGGCACTCGCCTACTTCGCGCTTACCCATGAGCTGGACTCGTTGGCCAAGCAGAGTCTTGACGGCAAACTGGAGCAGATTCAGCACAATCTCGCCGAAGACATGAGTGCACATGCAATTGCCCAGCAACCTCACGAGTTGCTGGATCTGGTCATGGGGCATGACAACCTGCACCTGACGATCTACGGGAAAAAGTCAGGCACCAAATTACTCCTGAATCTGGGTGAGAAATCCAGGGAGCCCATTCTTGCCAACATACCAGCAGGCGATACCCCTAGTTACCAAAGCTGGTCGGATACTGAGGGAAACAACTTCCTGACCGCATCCAAGGTGATGCTGCTCAACGACGGCGGCCACGTCAGGGTCTTACTCTCAATTGATCGATCTGCCGACGAAGCACTGCTCAGTGCCTACCTCAAGTCAACACTGATCGCACTCCCTCTTCTGCTCGCGCTGATTGGCATGGGCGCATGGTGGATCGTGCAGCGAGGCCTTTCTCCGCTCCGGCAATTTCGCCAGGTTGCATCGCTGATCTCCACACAGGATCTGACCCACCGAATTTCCGTGGATAAGCTTCCACAAGAACTCAGCGCGCTGGCCCACGGCATCAACTTCATGCTGCATCGACTTGATGGCGGCGTTCAGCAGCTATCGCAATTCTCTGATGACTTGGCCCATGAGTTGCGTTCGCCCATCACCAACCTGATGGGCAAAGCCCAGGTAACTCTCTCCAGAGAGCGTCCGCCAGAGGAATACAAAGCCGTACTGGAGTGCTGTACAGAAGAGCTTGAGCGCGTCACCCGGATTGTTTCCGACATGCTGTTTCTCGCTCAAGTCAGCCACCCGGCGTCCCTGGTTCCCTTCGAGAAGATTGCCCTAGAAGATGAGGCAAGACGCGTTGTGGATCTGTTCAGCATCTCCGCGGAAGAGAAGCAGATCAGCCTGAGCATTGTCGGAGCAGGCCTAACCTTCGGTGATCGGCTGATGGTGCAGCGCGCGATTTCAAACCTGTTGTCCAATGCGATTCGACATAGCCCCATCGGCGCAAACATTTCGTTGCTGATCGAAAAGCACAGCGAAACCGTATCGTTCTCGGTGGAAAACCCCGGGATTGGCATTCCCGCACAACACATCCCTCATTTGTTCGAACGCTTCTACCGTGTCGATACCAGCCGCTCTCGTGCCGAAGGTGGAACAGGGCTTGGCCTGGCAATTGTTCGCTCGATCATGAGCCTGCATCAGGGCACGGTCGAGGTCAGCAGCCTGCCAGGCAGCTTCACCGTGTTCCGTTTGATCTTCCCCAAAGTCCGCAATGGTTCCTCGACCTAGACCCTGCAGGCGTACAGGCATAACGACCAGCCGAAGATTGGCTGCAGAGGAACCCGCCCCTATTCGGAGAGCACGGCATACAGCGACGGCTCCCCGATATGCCAACCCCCTGAGCATGGAGAAACAACGTAAGCGTCCAGCCAAGTCACCTTCCGAACTCCAGCATTAAGGGCGATGGTGTCCGCGTATTTTTAAGCGGACGCGATCGTCCTTAACGTTAGGATTTCCATGCGCCAACGAAGCTCTTACCCCAAACCGTTCAAGGTCCAGGTCGTTCAGGAATGCCTACAACCGGGTGCGACCGTCTCCAGCGTTGCCATCCGCCATGGCATCAACGCCAACGTCATTCGAAAATGGCTACCGCTTTACCGAGATCAGCTACCCGCGGTGTTGTCGGCGTTCGTTCCATTGAGGGCTACGCCCAAACGGCCGACAGCATCGGTGATTATTGAGCTATCGCTTGGCGAGCAGTCAGTCACAGTGAAATGGCCAGTGTCCGATCCTGACGGCTGCGCCCGCTTTGTCCGGGGGCTTGCCCCGTGATCCGCATCGATAGCATCTGGCTGGCCACTGAGCCGATGGACATGCGCGCCGGCACCGAGACCGCATTGGCCCGTGTAGTGGAGGTATTCGGTGCGGCGAAGCCGCACTGTGCTTATCTGTTCGCCAACCGCCGCGCCAACCGCATGAAAGTGTTGGTGCATGACGGTGTAGGGATCTGGCTGGCCGCGCGGCGATTGAACCAGGGCAAGTTTCACTGGCCAGGCATCCACCGCGGCTCGGAAGTTGAACTCGACACCGAGCAGCTTCAGGCTTTGGTGCTCGGTTTACCTTGGCAGCGGGTTGGTGCAGCCGGTGCGATCACAGTGCTGTAGCGCCGGCCATTAGCCCATCGCTTTATCTGCGCTGATCGCCTGCTCTGGCACAATCAGCGGCATGACTTCCTCGCCCAATCTCGACCAACTGACACCTGAGCAACTGCGCGCACTCGCTGCGCAGTTGCTGTCGCAAGTCGACACGTTGGGTAAGACGGTTGAAACGATGGGCAAGAAGATCGACCGCGATCAAACCGTCATCGAGCAGCTCACCCATGAAATCGCCTGATTCAAGCGACACAAGTTCGCCAAGCGTAGCGAGCAACTAAGCCCTGACCAGGGTAGCCTGCTGGATGATTTGCTCGACACGGACATTGCCGCTATCGAGGCGGAACTGAAAACCCTCAATCCTCCGGCGGCTCCGGCTGAACCCCGCCAACAGCCCAAGCGCGCACCGCTGCCAGCCCAGTTTCCGCGTACTGTGATCCGTCACGAGCCGCAGAACACTCAATGCACCTGCGGCTGCCAGCTGCAACGCATCGGCGAAGACATCAGCGAAAAGCTGGATTACACGCCGGGCGTGTTCACCGTCGAACAGCACGTGCGTGGCAAATGGGCCTGCCGTCAGTGCGAAACACTGATCCAGGCGCCGGTACCAGCCCAGGTGATCGACAAGGGCATCCCCACTGCCGGCCTGCTGGCTCACGTGATGGTGGCCAAATTTGCCGACCACCTGCCGCTGTATAGGCAAGAAAAGATTTTTGGGCGCGCTGGCCTGGCCATCGCCCGCTCGACGCTGGCGCAGTGGGTCGGACACACCGGCGTACAGCTCCAACCATTGGTCGACGCCCTGCGCGAGGCGGTACTGGCGCAAGGCGTGATCCACGCCGACGAAACCCCCGTGCAAATGCTGGCCCCTGGCGAGAAGAAAACCCACCGGGCTTACGTCTGGGCATACTGCACCACACCCTTCGCCGACCTGAAGGCCGTGGTGTATGACTTCAGCCCCAGCCGGGCTGGTGAGCATGCGCGCAATTTTCTGGGTCAGTGGAGTGGCAAGCTGGTCTGCGACGACTTCGCCGGCTACAAGGCCAGCTTCGAGCAGGGCATCACCGAAATTGGCTGCATGGCCCACGCCCGCCGCAAATTTTTCGATCTGCACGCAGCGAACAAAAGCCAGTTAGCCGAACAGGCGCTGCACTCCATTGCCGGGCTGTATGAAATCGAGCGGCAAGCACGGCACATGAGCGATGAAGAACGCTGGCGAATACGGCAGGAAAAGTCTTCACCAATCCTCGATGCGCTGCATAACTGGATGCTGGCCCAGCGTGATCGGGTGCCCAACGGATCAGCCACGGCAAAAGCCCTGGATTACAGCCTAAAACGCTGGTTAGCGCTGACGCGCTATCTGGACGACGGCGCCGTGCCTATCGACAACAATCAGGTCGAGAACCAGATTCGACCATGGGCCCTTGGACGCTCGAACTGGCTGTTTGCCGGGTCGCTGCGCAGCGGCAAACGGGCGGCGGCGATCATGAGCCTGATCCAGTCGGCGCGGATGAATGGGCATGATCCGTACGCCTACCTGAAGGATGTGCTGATGCGGCTGCCGACACAGCGGGCCAGCGAGATTGGCCAACTACTGCCGCATCAATGGGCACCCGCCTGAATTACGCAAGGTGAGTTCGGCAGACGCTTACGAAACAACAATGAAGAAGACCCTCTTGGCAGTCGCGGTGAGTACTGGGGTACTCAGTCTTAGCCAGCCAGCCTCCGCTGAATTTTTTGCAGACAGCAAAGCCGGTCTGGAAGCGCGTAACTTCTATTTCAATCGCGACTTCCGCCAAGACTCAGCCAGCCAATCAAAGCAGGAGGAATGGGCCCAGGGCTTCCTGCTGCGCTACGAATCCGGGTTCACCGAAGGGACAGTCGGCGTGGGCATCGACGCCATCGGCATGCTTGGCCTCAAGCTGGACTCCAGCGCCGATCGCTCAGGCTCGGGCCTGCTCAAGCGCGATAAAGAAGCACCTCGTGCCGCGCAGGATGAATATGGCGAGATGGGTTTAACCGCGAAGCTACGTGCTTCGAACAGCGTGCTGAAATTAGGCACGCTGCAACCCAAGCTGCCAACCGTCCAAGCGAACGACTCGCGCCTACAGCCACAGACCTTTCAGGGCGGACATCTCAACTCGCTGGAGATTGACGGGCTTACCTTTGATGCAGGCCAGCTCAAGCAAGTAAGCCAGCGCGACTCCTCCGATAGCGAAGACCTCTTTTCACTGTCCTGCATACCTTGCCGCTAGGTGACAAGCAGTCGCTAAAAACTGATCTTCGCTACGCCCGCTCCACCGATGAAGGCAACAGCAACGTCGACAACAAGGCATTCGGAGCAATGTTTACCTACGCCTTTGGTGGCCACGCCCTCGGTGTTGGCTACCAGAGCATGAGCGGAGACACCGGCTACGCCTACATCAACGGCACCGATCCGTTCCTGGTCAACTATGTGCAGATCGGCGACTTCGCCAACAAAGACGAAACCTCATGGCAGGCCCGCTATGACTTCAACTTTGCCAGCGTTGGCATCCCTGGCTTGACGTTCATGACCCGTTACCTGACTGGTGACAATATTGATCTAGGCGCAGGCAGCGCCGATGGTAAGGAATGGGAGCGCAATACTGACATCGCATATGTCTTCCAGGACGGTGCGCTGAAAAACCTGGGTGTGAAATGGCGCAACGCCACACTACGTTCAACCAATTTCGGCAACGATGTTGACGAGAACCGCCTGATCGTCAGCTACACACTTCCGCTGTTGTAATCATCAAACCTCAGCGCGGAACTAGTAGTCGAGTGCCGCGCTGAGAACCGCCCGCGCTGATAAAGTGATACTGCCGGAAGTTCAATTCCAAACATAAAGCTCCACCCTCCATCAGATTACAAATAAGTAATCCTGCTGCGATCCTGGCGTTAGGGATGGTCTGAAGTAGTCCTGTATTTTCAGTCGACTTCAGCCGTCGCCGATTTTGAAAGCAGCAAACCAATCAAAAACGATCAGATCACCCGCTCATTTCAGTGTTTCTGGCCGCCGCGATAACCTC
>NZ_JAAQXA010000035.1:0-15257 GCF_012985775.1 Pseudomonas sp. WS 5011 | reverse complement strand
CGTGCTGTCAGCGAAAGGTGCTTCATATTCACTCCGGCGCATCCATCATGTATCCCATGCCGCGGGCGGTATGAATCAGCTTGAGATCGAAATCGTCATCGATTTTTGCGCGTAGCCGGCGTACCGCAACCTCAATGACATTGGTGTCGCTGTCGAAATTCATGTCCCAAACCTGAGAGGCAATCAGCGACTTCGGGAGCACCTCGCCGCGCCGGCGCAGTAGCAGTTCCAGCAGTGAAAACTCCTTCGCGGTCAGGTCAATTCTTTTCCCGCCACGGATCGCACGCCGCTTCATCAGATCGACTTCCAGATCGGCAATTTTCATGGTGGTCTGCGTCGGCGAACCATTACCTCTGCGCAACAGCGTTCTGACCCTGGCCAGAAGCTCTGAGAAAGCAAATGGCTTGATCAGGTAGTCGTCCGCACCCAGCTCCAACCCTTTAACGCGGTCTTCCACACCATCGCGTGCCGTCAAGAACAGTACGGGGACGTCTTTTCCTGCTGCGCGCAACATGCGCAGCACTTCCCAACCGTCCAACCCAGGCATCATTACATCCAGAATTAGCAGGTCATAGGCTTCGCTAAGTGCATGCTGAAGGGCATCTGTACCGGTCATAACCCGGTCGACATTGAACCCAGCCTCGGTGAGACCTTGCTGGAGGTACGTACCGGTTTTGGGTTCGTCTTCAGCTACCAGTAGTTTCATGTGTGCAGACTCCAAAAGTCGGGTGGCCTGAGTTTGCAGGCAAACCGCGGCCCCAACCAGAAGCTTACGAAAATGTAATTCTGACTTCAGCTCACTGACAGGGTGGCTTGTCTAGGGTGCAAGCATGAGTACTAGGTTGTGCTCTCGGCCCTCGACAGACCAAAAGCAGAGGTGCCGGCCATAGTTTGCACTGATGGAGACTGCCCATGAAATCGCTGAAACCTTTGCTTCTGGTTGGTTCGCTACTGCTGTCTTCCATGGCTTGGGCCGAAGGGGGCAGCGACCGTGTATTCGAGCGCATCCAGCAGATGCGCGACAAAGCAGAAGCCGTGCTGATCCAGGCGGAGAAGGCCCCGGTCGGCGAGCGGCATGTGCACATGAAGGAGCATATGAACATGCT
Source organism: Pseudomonas sp. WS 5011 (assembly GCF_012985775.1). Classification (NCBI taxonomy): domain Bacteria; kingdom Pseudomonadati; phylum Pseudomonadota; class Gammaproteobacteria; order Pseudomonadales; family Pseudomonadaceae; genus Pseudomonas; species Pseudomonas sp. WS 5011. Next base: position 14,151 of record NZ_JAAQXA010000035.1, on the reverse strand, counting down.
CGAAGACATCATGAGCCAGCTGCACAACGAACATCCCGCGCCAAACATGTCTGCCGAAGAGCATCTGGCCTGGATGGAAAAGCATGACAAGCTGGTAGACGACGTGCTGGGTCAAATGATTCGAGAGCACAAGCTGATGATGGCCGACAAGGAATGCCATCAGTAAAGATTTCCCCCATCTTACAGGCCTTTCGTGATTGCTCCTTCGGCCTAGCGGCGCCTTTATGGCGCCGTGCTTTTTCCCAGCTGACGCAATTGTAGTTTTGGGGTCAGCGGCCTGGCAGCAAGCGGGGAATAGCATGAGATTTCCAGCACCCATCTCGAGGTCTCACCATGAAACGCTTACCCCTTAAACTGCTGATCAGCACTCTGTTCATCAGCACCACCTTTCCGGCATTTGCCGAGGTCGGCGGCAGTAGCAATGGCATTGGGCAGCAGGCCCAGGCGACGCCAGCGACTCGTACCATCTTGGTAAAGATGGACGACATCAACTACAGCCAGAAAACGATCGATGTGAAGCCAGGTGAAACCGTGCGCTTCGTTCTGAAGAACGAGGGCGCGTTGATGCACGAGTTCAACATCGGGCAGGCAGCGTCCCAGCTGGAGCACCAGCGCAAGATGGCGTCCTTGTTCAAGGACGGCACACTGACCCCGACCGGCATGGCCGAGCGCATTGTCTGGCATGAGCGTTATGGCACGGGAGACTCCAACCCTCCAGGCTATCCGGAAGTCATCAAAGCCAAGCATGACGACCCGAACGCGGTTCTCGTCGAGCCCGGCACAACTAAAGAGTTCGTGTGGACCTTCCCTCAGGCGGGCAGTTTGAGCTTCGCCTGTACATTGCCTGGGCATTACCAGGCGGGGATGGTCGGTGAGTTTGCTCTGCGTTAGTCCGGCATCGGTGCTACCCGTTGGCCGCGGGCTGGGTAGCACCGATCTGACGAACCTTACTGCGATGTAGTTTTCGCGTCAGCGTACCGCCAGTTGCACCTCATTAGCATCGGGACTCATCCCTCCTCAACACCTCAGAGGCACACCATGAAACTCAGACCCGCTTTCATAATCACCACCCTTGGTTTACTGCTCAGTGCTGCCAATGCGCTGGCCAGCCCGGGCCACAAGAAAGACAGTATCGGGCAACCGGGAGACAGTCAGGCAGCAGATCGCACCATCGAAGTCCGGATGGGGGACATCTTCTTTGAACCCAAGGCAATGGAAATCAAGGCGGGCGAGACGGTTCGCTTCGTACTGCTGAACGAGGGAGCCCTGCTGCACGAGTTCAACCTTGGCAAAGCGGCATCCCATGCTGCGCATCAGAAAGAGATGGCTGCGATGTTTCAGAACGGCACGCTGTCCCCGACTGCAGCGCATGACATGAGCAAAATGGACCACGCCATGGGCGGCATGAAGATGGTCGGCATGGAGCACGACGATCCCAACAGCGTTCTGGTCGAGCCAGGTGCACGCGAAGAGCTGATCTGGACCTTCTCCGACGCTACTGATCTGGAGTTCGCCTGCAATGTTCCTGGACATTATCAGTCGGGAATGGTCGGTAAGGTGACCGTACGCTGAACTCCATTGATACGCGTCAACTCTGCCTGGCTAGAGCAACCTATGCTGATTCTATGGTCATTGAACCGAGGCTATTGTCATGGATCACACGCACCACACTGGCACTACGGAACCACCTTTTTGGAAGAGCAAGATTGGCATTGCGCTGATCATGCTGGCCGTAATCGGCATCTTCTATGTAGCGCGTGAGCATTACGGTCATCTTTCGCAGGCCCTGCCGTACCTCATCCTGCTGCTATGCCCGCTGATGCATCTGTTTGGCCACAATCACGGCGGGCACTCCCACTCCAGCAGCACCGCTGTTTCCAAGGACGAAGAAAGGACATAGATCGCATGCAAAAGACCTCCTGCCATCATGACCAGGATCATTCACATAACTCGCACGCCCACTCCGAGAGCCAGCGCGACCCGGTGTGTGGCATGGAGGTCAAACCTGATGGCCCTTATCGCGAGAGCTTTGAAGGGAAGGCCTATCATTTCTGCAGTGCGAAGTGCCTAGAGAAATTCCAAGCAGATCCTCATCAGTACATGAGCCATCAGTCTCATGGGGAGCATCACCAGCACGCGACTCCAGCACCCACATCGACACCTGTAGGTGCTGAATACACCTGCCCGATGCATCCAGAAATCCGTCAACCGGCTCCCGGAAACTGCCCGATCTGCGGGATGACGCTGGAACCTGTCATCCCGGAGCTGGAAGAGGAGGAAAATCCAGAGCTGAAGGACTTCTCGCTGCGGTTCTGGTGGACCCTACCGTTGACCGTCATCGTGACCGTATTGGCGATGGCCGGCCATTCCTTGCAACTGTTTCATGGCACGACCCAGAACTGGGTCGAGCTGGCTCTGGCGACGCCCGTGACGCTATGGGGTGGCTGGGTATTCTTCACCCGCGGCATTGACTCCATCCGCCACCGCAGCCCCAACATGTGGACCCTGATCGGTTTGGGAACGGCCGCTGCCTACCTCTACAGCGTGGCCGCTACCTTGGTTCCGCAGTGGTTTCCGGCGGCTTTTGCCCAGGACGGACGTATCGGCGTCTATTTTGAAGCAGCCGCAGTGATTATCTCACTCACGCTGTTGGGCCAAATGCTCGAACTCAAGGCCCGCTCGCAGACTTCGGCAGCCATCAAGTCACTGCTGAGGCTGGCACCAAAGACTGCGCGTCGCATCAAGCCCGATGGCCAGGAAGAAGATATTCCGCTGACACATGTCCATCAGGGCGACCACCTACGTGTCCGGCCGGGAGAGAAAGTCCCGGTGGACGGTACGGTTCTAGAGGGTGAGAGCGCCGTCGACGAGTCGATGCTTACCGGAGAACCGTTACCCGTGACCAAGCGGGTAGGGGATGCCCTTATCGGTGCCACCATGAACACCCATGGAAGCCTGGTGATGGAGGCGCAGAAGGTCGGTGCCGAGACCATGCTGTCGCAGATCGTTCAGATGGTGGCCAGAGCCCAACGTTCCAAGGCCCCCATGCAGCGTATGGCTGATGCGGTGGCAGGGTATTTCGTGGTCGGGGTGATCCTGATCGCGATTCTGACCTTCTTCGGCTGGGGGCTATTAGGGCCGGAATCAGGCTGGGTATTTGGCCTGATCAATGCGGTGGCGGTGCTAATCATTGCGTGTCCCTGCGCTCTGGGTCTGGCAACCCCGATGTCCGTCATGGTTGCGACTGGCAAGGCCGCTAGCAGCGGTGTGTTGTTCCGCGATGCCAGCGCCATCGAAAATCTATGCAAGATCGACACGCTCATCGTCGACAAGACTGGAACCCTGACTGAGGGGCGTCCCGTATTCCATAGTGCGGAAGGGACAGGCGGTTACGACTCCAATGAAGTGCTGCGCCTGGCTGCTAGTCTCGACCAGGGTAGTGAGCACCCGCTGGCTCATGCCATAGTCGATCATGCGCGCGGTCAGGGCATTGCACTGGTCAAACCGGACACTTTCGAATCAGGCTCGGGTATTGGTGTGCGCGGCCAGGTCGATGACCATCAGCTGCAGCTCGGCAACACCGCACTGATGGACGAGGCGGGCGTCGATATTACCCCGCTGCGCAATCGCGCCGAGCAACTGCGTCTGGAAGGCATCAGCATCATCTATTTGGCCGTTGATGGTCGCCTGGCGGGACTCCTGGCCGTTTCCGATCCGATCAAGCCTACTTCTCAACAGGCTGTCTCCAAGCTTCAAAGCGAAGACGTAAAGGTCATCATGGCCACTGGTGATGGCCTCACCACAGCAAGAGCCGTGGCGAAGCAGCTCGGAATCGAGGAAGTGCATGGTGAGGTCAAACCGCAGGATAAGGAGAAACTGGTCGCCGATTTGCAGGGCTATGGCCGTCGTGTCGCCATGGCGGGTGACGGCATCAACGATGCGCCCGCCCTGGCCAGGTCTGACGTAGGTATCGCCATGGGCACCGGTACCGATGTGGCGATGAACAGCGCCCAAGTGACGCTGGTCAAGGGAGATCTGATGGGCATCCTGCGAGCGCGCACCCTGTCAGTGGCAACCGTGAAAAACATGAGGCAGAACCTCGCCTTTGCGTTCCTCTACAACGCGATGGGAATCCCGCTAGCAGCGGGGCTGCTGTACCCGCTGACGGGGCATCTTCTGTCGCCCTTGATTGCTGCGCTGGCGATGAGTGTCAGCTCGGCGTCGGTGGTCTTCAATGCTCTGAGGTTGAAATCAACGGACATCGGATAGGCTTCCATACCACCGACCAGGTGATTATTCAGAAGCGCATCTGACCGGAAAATGCCGTACGGTAGTTTCCGGTCCGACCTATCTGTCGCAACACATAGTGACGAGGTGACGTTCGATGGACTGTTGCCGCTGCGGGTAGGAGACTGGTCGTCGTTAACCCATGAGGACTCTCCGTGGCCCGCATTCGCAGACTGATTATCAGCAACTTCCGATCTATCCAGGCGCTCGACTGGGTGCCGGCCCCAGGAATTAACTGCCTCATAGGTCCTGGCGATAGTGGAAAGTCCAGCATTCTAGATGCGATTGACCTTTGCGTCGGCGCCCGCCGAGGCGGCACGTTCGGCGACATGGACTTCTTCGCATTAAACGTCGATGTACCCATCACCATCAGCGTGGCGCTTGGCGATCTGCCGTTATCGCTGATGGATATTGATGTCTACGGCGAGTTCTTGCGTGGATTCCATCCCGGTACGGGGGAAGTCGAAGACGAACCGCGAGCGGGGCTGGAGACCGTCATCACCTTGCGTCTGCAAGTTGGTGCCGATTTGGAGCCTGTTTGGACACTTTTCTCCGAGCGCGCGGAGCAGCAGCAACTTGAACGCACTCTTCCCTGGAAAGAACGAGCGGCACTAGCGCCCGCCCGTATCGGCAGCTTTGCGAGCTCGAACCTGTCGTGGAGTCGTGGCTCAGTGCTCAATCGACTTACCGATGAGCGCGCCGAGCTTGGTGCTGAACTGGCGCGCGCCGCTAGGCAAGCAAGAGCGAACTTTGGCAATCAAGCAGCCGAACATCTGACCCAGACGCTTGAGGTCGTGCAACGCACAGCACAGCATCTTGGCGTTTCGGTCGGGGCTATGCCTCAGGCGCTCCTTGACGCACATTCTGTGTCGATTTGCGAGGGGGCGATCGCGCTGCACAGTGAAACAGGTATTCCGCTGCGCTCCCTTGGCACGGGCTCGTCACGCTTGCTAGTGGCAGGGCTTCAAAGGGCTGCGGCCAGCGCCGCGCCAATTGCCCTGGTTGATGAGGTGGAATACGGGCTTGAACCTCATCGGCTCATGCGATTCCTGGACTCGCTGGGTGCAAAGGACGCTGCCGCTCCGTTGCAAGTGTTCATGACGACGCACTCGCCGGTCGCGCTGCGCGAGCTGTCCGGCAGCCAGTTATTCGTTGTTCGGTCAGCACCTCAGCGCCACAGTGTTATGCCAGCTGGGGAAGCCAACGAGGTACAAAGTACCCTTCGGAAGGACCCCGAAGCATTCCTCGCCAAATCCATCATCGTTTGCGAGGGGGCCAGCGAGGTTGGCTTCGCGCGTGGCCTTGACCAATGGTGGGTCAGTCTTGGCGCTACCTCATTCCTGGCCCATGGCGGCGCGTATGTGGACGCCGGCGGGGGAAGCCCCGATAACAGTCTTATCCGGGGAACAGCACTTCTGAACTTGGGTTACCGCGTGATGGTTTTTGTAGATGCCGACAAGCCTTCGACCGCGGGGCTCGCTGAAGCATTCTTGGCCGCCGGCGGGCAAATTCTTACATGGCGACCAGGCCTCACGTTGGAGGACGAGATCTTCCGCCATCTCAGTGAGCAAGCACTCGATGCACTTCTGGCGAAAGCCGAAACAATAGTGGGTGCAGAGCTGATGAACGCACACATTCAGACGAAGTCCCAAGGCCGCGTGACGCTGAACGATATCCGAGCCAAGCGACTCGTGGATGGGTACTCACCTGAGAGACGAGAGCTGCTGGGAACCGCATCCCGTATCCGCAACAGCGGCTGGTTCAAGTCGCTGACAACCTATCAGGAGGTTGCAAGGGACATCGTCGGTCCGTCTTTACAGAACGCCGAACCGGGCTTCATGGCAGTCACGAATCAGCTCTGGACGTTTACAAGTGCCCCCTGAGATTGATCTTTTCGCTATCGAGCGTGGCTCCATAACGGCCCCCGCAGGTTGTGGAAAAACGCAATTGATTGCCGAGACGCTCATCGCGCATACGCAGAGCAAACCCATCCTCGTCTTGACACATACGAACGCCGGCGTTGCGGCCTTACGGGCGCGCCTGAGACGAGCCGGTGTTCCTAACTCCGCATATCGAGTCTCCACCATTGACGGATTCTCGATGCGCCTGATCGCTAAGTTCCCAGCGCGAAGCGGCCATAACCCGCAGATCCTACAGCTGCATCAACCCAATACTGACTACCCGGCAATTCGGGAGGCCGCCATGCAGTTGTTGCAGGCCGGTCACCTCGCTCAGCCCCTTCGCGCCACCTATGCACGGTTGCTTGTCGACGAGTACCAAGACTGCAACGTCGTCCAGCACGCCATCGTGTCTGGTTTGGCCCAGGTGCTTCCGACCTGCGTGCTCGGTGACCCGATGCAAGCCATATTCAGCTTCCGTGGCAATCGACTGGTGCATTGGGCGAATGAGGTGCAACCCCTGTTTCCCGCAGCGGGAGAGTTGAGGATACCGTGGCGCTGGCGGCTGGCTGGAGCTGAGAACCTCGGGCAGTGGCTGCTCGCCATAAGGCAACAACTTCAAGCTGGTCAGCCGGTGGATCTGCGCACGGCTCCAGCAGAAGTGCGTTGGGTGCAGCTAAACGCCGGAACCGAAGTTCAGCAGCGACTGGTGGCCGCGAGAACCGAAGCTCCCAACGCTCAGGGTAGCGTCCTCATCATCGGGGACTCCATCAACGTGCAAGGTCGCCATCAGCTCACGAGCCAGACACCCGGTGCCATGGCCGTAGAAGCCGTCGACCTGAGAGATCTCGTCAACTTCGCCAGGAACTTTGACTTGCAGGGTGCCAATGCTCTGGCACAACTTGTGGAGTTTGCTTCCAGCGTAATGACGGGGGTAGGTGCAGCAAACCTGCGAACGCGCGTGGAGTCGCTGCGTGCAGGAAGGGCCCGAACGCCTCCGACCGCGGCCGAGGCTGCGGCGATCGATTTCGTAGCAGCGCCAACATTGGGGCAAGCGCTCCGTGTGATCGATACGCTCGCTGAGCAGCACGGGGCACGTGTATACCGACCGGAGGTTCTGTACTGCTGCCGGTCTGCAATGCAAGCGGTGGTGGGAGGTGCTGCCGACTTTCTGAGTGCAGCCATTCAAGCGCGAGAGCGCAATAGACACCTTGCCCGACCGATCGCAAGACGCTCTGTAGGCAGCACATTACTTCTCAAGGGGCTGGAGGCGGATGTCTCGGTTGTCCTGCATCCTGAGCTTATGACCCCCCAGAATCTATACGTCGCACTGACGAGGGGCGCAAGGCATGTCGTGGTGTGTTCACCAACCCCCATCCTTACGCCCGTGGTAAACGGCTGATCCTTTTGTAGCGCTTACGGGCTTGACCTTGCCATCGTGTCAAGGTCGATGCTGTCCGTGCGGTAACTTGAGCCGCGGACGAAATGAGGTGAAAAACATGTTTAGTCTGAGTGTTGCGGGGATGGGCTGTGGCAGTTGCGTGAGCAAAATCACGAAGGCCATTCAAGCTCTGGATCAGGATGCACGAGTAGAAGTGGATCGAGCGGCCGGCAAGGTCACCGTTGAGAGCACAGAAAGTGCCGAATCGATCCGCGAACTCATCCAGGAGCTTGGCTATTCGGCCCAGGTCAGCGCTTGAGCGCTGACCTGCTATCCCACTAAATCTCCAGTTCTGAGAGCTCTTTTAGCCCTGGGATACTGGTGACCTCGTTGGTCATACCTTCTGAACCATCTCGGCCGCGAAGCCAGTTTGAGTGATCGCCTGGCTCGCGCATTTCCAGCGTGTCATAGGAGTACCGCTTGCGCTTGAACAGGCTTTTCAATGCAGCGAACTCGTGGCTTTTTTCGTCTTCTATGCCGACGACTTCTCCTGCAAGCCGCTCCCAGTGACCAACGCCGTCGGCCAGCATTGCCTGATAGGTCTCCGGGTCAAGCAAGGCTTGCTGTTTGAAATGCATGATGCGGTGAGTCATAGAAGCGCTCGGAGTGGCCAAAGAGAGAGCGCTAGCCTAAAGGTTCCGGGTCATTCGTGTAATAGCTGGCCGCGCTTTAGCAAACCGTCGTTGACCCACAACTTCAACCAGGTCGCGGCTTGCAAGGGAGCTTGCTCGCCATGCGTGGCGCTCAACGACTCGCAGAGTTCAGCGAACGATCCGCCCTCGATGAGAAACTGCAATGCCGAAGCCTCCGCTGGCTCCAGGCTCCGGTACTGGCAGACGAGTTCATGACGCCAAACAAGACAGGCTAGGTTCGTTGGCAGGCGGGTAATATCAGGCAGCAAGCTGCCGGACTTGGCGGCTTTCCACAACTCCAGCGTGTTGTACTGCAGCTGCAACCACCGGGCAGATGCAGTCAGGGAAACCCTGAGTGAAATCCAGTCTTCAGCCGAAAAATCACTCATGGTCTCCAGCGAAAGCGCTTCGACATCCTGAGCGTCGAAGGCCAGTGTAAAGGCCCATTCCAGTTCCGCGAGTTCGCGCATCGGCGATAGTTGGGGTTCTTCGACGTAGCTGCTAATGAACTCGGGCAGCTTCTCGCCCAGCCAGCGAATGCTGAAATGTCGTGGTGGCCAGGCGGCCAAGTAGGCCAGTGCGAGCTGCTCGAATGATTCGTTGCCGATCCAGTGAAGCAGGGCAGGGAAGTCTTCTCGCAAGACCGCAAGCAGGCGCGAACGGTAAGCGTTGTGGTAGATCTGCAGGCCTTCGAGAGCACTCAGCGCTGTGCTACCTCGGATCTGCTCCAAAAGCTCGTTGGAGGGCAGGGCACTGTCACCTGTCAGGTAAGTTTCAAATGCAGTCTGTAGGGCGATCAGGCTCAAGGGGTGGCCCCCGATATCACAGATTTGGCGATAGCACGGGCATGTGCTAATTCGGACAACAGCTCTTCCAGCGGCGGAAACTGGTCATCCCGCTCGATCAAGGTCGATGTCGGGCCCAAGTAGCTCAAAGTCTTGCTGTAGAGAGACCAAACCGGATCAGCGATGGGCTGGTCATGGGTGTCGATGAGGTACTGCCCGTAATCGCTGTGCCCGGCCAGGTGAATTTGCCGAATCCGCTCGTGCGGCAATTCCATGATGAACTGCCAAGGGTCGAAACCCTGGTTGCGCGAACTGACGTAGACGTTGTTCACGTCGAGAAGCAGCTCGCACCCGGTCAGGTAACTGAGCTCCGAGAGGAACTGAGACTCGCTCATGCTGGATGTTGTCCACTGCACGTAGGAGGAAACGTTCTCCAGCACGATGGGACGTTCCAAAACATCCTGCACCAAGCGCACCCGGGCCGCGACATGCAGCAGGCTCTCCTGGGTAAACGGCAGCGGTAGCAGATCGTGAAGTTGATGGGCGTTGCCTCGACTCCAGCACAGGTGATCAGACACCCACTGAGGCTGCACCCGATCCGCCAGCTGCTTGAGCTGTCGTAGGTAGTCTATGTCCAAGGCATGTGAGCCGCCAATCGAAAGAGATACTCCGTGCATCACCAGGGGGTAGTGCTCGCCGATCGCATCAAGGAAGTAGAGAGCCTTGCCGCCCTCCACCAGGTAATTCTCGGAAATGATCTCGAACCAGTCGACCGCAGGCCGTTCCTCCAGGATCTGCCGGTAATACTCGTTACGAAGGCCAAGACCGAAACCCAGAGTTTTGCGCTTACTCATTCGAGACTCCAGCAGGGGAGTGGCATGCACTCCCCTGAACCGCCTTATTCGCTGGTTTTGCCACCGGCTTCGTCACATTTGGTCTGGGTCATCAACTTGAACCCTTGGCCTTTGCATTCGCCTTGGCCTTTGCAGTCGTTTTTCGCGGTCATGCAGTCGTTCTGCCCTTTGCAACCATTGATCCCGAAGCACTTCACTTCTGCTGCTTTGGTTTCCTGAGCAGCCTGGACGGGCAGGGTGGAGAACAGGCTGGCGGCCACCAGAGCCAAGGCGGCACCGGTAGCTACGTTGGATTTGTTCGACATAGTGGCTATCTCTCTTGATTGTTTGATGGTCGCGATCCGTCGGTGCGAATGAACGAGTTAGCTCAGGCATTGCTACCGATCAGGCCCATGGAATCCGCAAGGCTGCGCGGGCAGGAAGACAGTACCGAGCCTTCAGGAGGGCCTACAAGAAAGAAATAGCAAACTGACAGAACTGTAATGTTCGGATCAGGTTGCTGACAGGGCGTCGTGGTTAACGTAGCAGCGAGCTTAACGCTCGTCCCCACTAGTTACAGGGGCTTCTAAACTTCTGAGGATTAACGAAATGAAATCGATCAAAACCCTGTTTGTAGTTGCTGCCCTGAGTGTTTCCAGCCTGGCGATGGCCGAAGGCGGTGCTGATCGCACGTTTGCACGCATGGAACAAGCCCGCCAGGTCTCGCTGGAAGCCTATCAGTTGGCCAAGCAGCAGAACGATGAAGCTCCTGTCGCCGGCAGCCAAGCCAAACATGCGGAACACGCCAGCTGCTGAGCCCCCTCAACCTTACAGAAATGTAATCACCCGGATGGTTGAGATATGGCAGTTTCATACTGCTTGGTGTCAGGGGGAACTTGCGCAGCACGCAAGGCTTGAAGATCAAATCTCCCGACACTGGAGCAGTCAATGAACCCGAGACCGGATGCATATCACCGGCTCATCTGACGGATTGGACATAACGGCATGCAAAGCAAAACCACAAGACGTACTTTCGTCAAAGGCCTCGCCGCCGCCGGTATTCTCGGCGGCATGGGCATGTGGCGCACGCCGGTCTGGGCGGTGAACAGCCCCGGCCAGCCCAACGTACTGACTGGTAACGAATTCGACCTATTCATCGGTGAAACCCCGGTGAACATCACCGGCGCAGCGCGCACGGCCATGACCATCAACGGCTCGCTCCCTGGGCCGATTCTTCGTTGGCGCGAAGGCGATACCGTCACATTGCGCGTGCGCAACCGCCTCAAGGAGGACACCTCCATCCATTGGCACGGCATCATCCTGCCGGCGAACATGGATGGTGTTCCTGGCCTGAGCTTCCATGGCATCGCCCCTGACGGCATGTATGAGTACAAGTTCAAGGCCAACCAGAACGGTACCTACTGGTATCACAGTCACTCGGGGCTGCAGGAGCAGGTCGGCGTATACGGCGCGCTGGTCATCGATGCCAAGGAGCCCGAGCCCTTCAGTTACGACCGTGATTACGTCGTGTTGCTGAGCGACTGGACGGATGAAAATCCAACGCGGGTACTGGCCAAGCTCAAGAAACAGTCGGACTACTACAACCAGCACAAACGCACCGTTGGTGACTTCATCGATGACGTAAGCGAGATGGGTTGGTCCGCCGCCGTAGCCGATCGCAAGATGTGGGCCGAGATGAAGATGAGCCCGACGGATCTCGCTGACGTCAGTGGCTACACCTACACCTACCTGATGAATGGCCAGGCACCTGATGGCAACTGGACCGGCATATTCAAACCAGGCGAAAAGATCCGCCTGCGGTTCATTAATGCCTCGGCTATGACCTATTTCGATGTGCGCATCCCAGGCCTGAAGATGACTGTGGTTGCGGCCGATGGTCTGCACGTCAAACCGGTCAGCGTCGACGAGTTCCGTATCGCCGTGGCCGAGACCTACGACGTGATCATCGAACCAGACAGCGAACAGGCCTATACCGTGTTTGCCCAATCCATGGACCGCACTGGCTATGCGCGCGGCACCCTTGCTGTACAGGAGGGGTTGAGTGCACCAGTACCCAGCCCCGACCCGCGTCCGCTGATTGCCATGGGCGACATGGGTATGGATCACGGCAGCATGGGCGGTATGGATCACGGGAACATGGCCGGGATGGATCAGGGCAATATGGCGGGAATGGATCATGGCAGCATGCAGGGTGGCATGGCTGGTATGGATCACAGCCAGATGGCCGGAATGGATCATTCAAACATGGCTGGCATGGCTGGCATGGCTGGCAACATGCAGGCACACCCGGCCTCAGAGACCAACAATCCTTTGGTCGACATGCAGACCATGACGCCGACGCACAAGCTGGACGACCCAGGTATCGGCCTGCGTGATAACGGCCGGCGCGTGCTGACGTACTCTGACCTGCGCAGCACCTTCCCTGATCCGGACGGGCGTGAGCCAAGTCGCACCATCGAGCTGCACCTCACCGGGCATATGGAGAAATTCTCCTGGTCCTTCGATGGAATCAAGTTCTCTGACGCCGAGCCTCTACGCCTCAAGTACGGCGAGCGTGTTCGCATCACGCTGGTCAACGACACCATGATGACTCACCCGATCCATCTTCATGGCATGTGGAGTGATCTGGAGGATGCGAACGGCAATTTCCTGGTGCGTAAACACACCATCGACATGCCGCCAGGTTCCAAGCGCAGCTATCGGGTGACCGCCGATGCGTTGGGGCGTTGGGCCTACCACTGCCACCTGTTGCTCCACATGGAAATGGGCATGTTCCGTGAAGTCCGTGTGGATGAGTAAAGGAGATTTCTGATGAGTACTTTTATGAAGCGTAATGCCCTGTTTGGCAGCGCAGCGATGTTCAGTTTTTTGGCTGCTTTGTACGCGCCGACGTCATTGGCAGGTGAGGGGCACAGCGAGCACGAACAACATGCTGCCGAGTCGGCTGCGCCCGAGGCCATCAGTGACAAGCCTGCAGATCAATCGAAAGGCAAGGTCGCTGGCCAGCAGATGGATCATGGCACCATGGATCATGAGGGCATGAACCATGACGATATGGGGCACGAGAAGATGATGGATAAGCATGGCGGCACCGAAGCCGAAGCAGGTTCGAACCATGACCACTAGGTTTTCACGCCCGTCCCTCATAGCGCTGGTCGTGTCGCTGAGTGCACTCAGCGGCGGCGTTACCCAGGCTGCGGAAGAAATGGATCATTCGGCAATGGGGCACGGCTCCATGTCGATGGACCACAGCCAGATGGGCCACGGTTCCGCCAAAGCGCCGATGGAGGGCATGGATCACAGCAAGATGGACCATGGTGCCATGCAGGGTGCTTCGGGCAGCATGGATCATAGCCAGATGGGCCACGGCCAGAGCCAAGAGAAGGCCCAGGCTATGGATCACAGCAAGATGAGGCATGGCGCCATGCAAGGACAGATGGAGGGCATGGATCATTCAAAGATGAACCATGGCTCCGCTGAAGCCCCGAGAACCACCAGCCGTACGCCGATTCCCGTTCTGACGGATGCTGATCGCCAAGCGGCTTTCCCGCCATTACCTGGCCACAAGGTTCACGACAGCGCCATCAACAGTTTTTTCCTGCTCGATCAGCTCGAATACCAGGACGCAGATGAGGGCAGCACCCTGGCCTGGGATGCGTCGGGCTGGGTAGGCGGTGATATCAACCGGGTCTGGTTCCGCTCCGAAGGCGAGCGTACCAACGGCGTGACCGAGGATGCTGAATTACAGCTGCTGTACGGCCGCTCGATCGGCCCTTGGTGGGATGTCGTCGCGGGCGTTCGCCAGGACTTCAAACCGGAGTCGCCGCAGACTTGGGCCGCCTTCGGTATCCAGGGCATGGCGCTTTACGCCTTTGAGGCCGAAGCCACGGCCTTCGTCGGCGAGAATGGCCAAACTGCTGCCCGACTGGAGGGCGAGTACGACATTCTGCTGACCAACCGGCTGATTCTCCAGCCAACTGCCGAAATGAACTTCTACGGCAAGAACGATCCTGAGCGAGGTGTGGGGTCTGGGTTGGCAAATACCGAGCTCGGCTTGCGTCTGCGTTACGAGATTGTCAGGCAGTTTGCCCCCTATATCGGGGTTTCCTGGAGCCGCTCCTATGGCAACTGCGTATTTCGGCCCACCGTGACCGGTCGTTTCGGTAGATCGTGACCGGCCATTTCGCTAACGCGTGACCGCTCATTTCGCTATCAACGTGACCGATTTCCAGCCTGTTCCGAAACAGGCGGTCA
>NZ_JAAQXA010000034.1:0-16326 GCF_012985775.1 Pseudomonas sp. WS 5011 | reverse complement strand
GAGGAAAAACACGGAGGAAGAAGCCGCATCGTGACCGATGCGGTTAGAATTTAAACCCCGCGCAATCGGGTGAAGCCACCGGTCACGTTGTTAGCGAAATGAGCGGTCACGTTCACCGAAATCCGCACAGACATTTACTGACGAATGCGGGAGAGATGCGCCCGTAATATGGGCAATAGCCGCCGCGAGGTGCTCGCGGCGGTTAGAAATACAGAAATTAGCGGGTGATCTGGTCGTTTTTGATCGGTTTGCCGCTTTCAAAATCGGCAGGGGCTGAAGTCAGCCTGAAATACAGGGCTTTTTCAGACCATCCCTAGTCGTGGTGAGTCCATCTTTTCTCTCCGAAACTGTATTCGTAGACCGAAAAAGCGTCCCCGGCAGATGAAGGAACCGCCAAATAGGGATGTCCTTCTTTGACGCGGTAGATTACTTCCGGTTGAAAGACAGAAAGCCGCACCATTGGAAGGCCTTGCAGAAACTTAGGGCTGAGGACTGCCAGAGAGTCAGGATAAGACCCGGTTTCCTGCTTAAATGACTCGACAGCGTTAGCGATTGACGCCGCCATCTGGGGCGCCAGTTTGTCTGTTTGAAAGATCACCGCAAGCATAAGAGCCGGTACGGCAGACAAGACCAGAACGCGTCGGAATAATCGTGCACGCCACTCGGTATCCTTGCTCAAAAGCAAGGAGGCAAGTGCCGTCGGAAAACCAAGAATGACACCACCCAGCAACAGCATCATAGAGAAGATCGTCGCACCGTAGAGCACACTAGGAAGAACGGACAACAGCAGTACTGCACACCATGTAAAGCGAAGATTGCTTACCCAGCGCGTCCAAAACATGTAAATCACCTTAGCCATGCCTGGCTATTCTATAGCTAATTATTGATATCCTTGAGCCTACCTTGCTGGTAGATCACTCCAGCGAGAGTACTCCTACCTCACAACTCCGAGAAGTTGAGCTGGCGACCATTTACCCCATAACGTGTTATGCGCAGCGCAGTTCGAATCCAAAATTACGGGCCAACGTCATTAGAAAATCCGCCCGACCGTTTCTAGGTCAGCACGCTTGCGCAGGCCATCGCCGAGCAGCACGTAGACCGAGTTCAGCGTCCGAAAAAGAAAGCCGTCATCGAAAGAAACCAGTGGAGAAGTGCGGACAAAATCACCGACATCCCACCGGCGCGCGGAGTCATAAATGACGGTGTGGGCATAAATGATCGCGGGCTGGCGGCGGGTCTTTTCCAGCAGCGCCCGCTGTTCATCGGTGACGTCGAGATCTAGCCATTGCCAATCACGAACCAAACAGTATCCGGTCATCAGACGGCGGCTTTGCATAAGTGCCAGCGCTTGTTCGTTGGTCATTGCTGAGCCCGACATTGGCTGAGCGGGGCCGTAGAGCATGTCGGAGACCGCGTGAAGTTCATCCATCTCCGCGTCCTCAGTCGAACCAATCATCATTAATTGAGGCACCGCCATCCTCGGTGAACCGGGCTTGTAGATCACTCCAGACGGCTTCCAACGGCTTGAGCAGAAACTGTTCTGCTTGCCCCATGAAGCGAAGCTGAAATTCTTGGCAAGCCAGCGCGGCGACTACCTTTGGTGCGGAGTTCGCATACCCCGATTCGAGATAAATACTGGTTGGCCGCGTCCTGACAGCCCGAGTACAGGCCCGCTCGACTGCCCGCTCCATCAAGGTTGGATCCTCATACGGCGCAGTCGACCACCCTAAAACCCGCTTAGTTTTAAGGTCTTGAACTAATGCGCAGTGCCATGACTGTCCGGCTGAGTGAACGAGGCCGACATCAACGATCCATACGCTTTCCGGGCAAGATGTAACATCCGTGATGAAAACCATATCGGTTAACTTTTTCATCTGAGCACTCCTGAATTAGTGAACACACCAGCGCGAATGGGAGATACGTGCGGTCTGAAAAAGATCCACTAGATGCAACAAGGCTTGGCGACCGCCGCGAGCAAAGTTCACAACTACTAAGCAATCATGTTCTCGCGTCTTGATCAGCCAACGCCGCTCGTACTGCATGATTTCTGTGATGGTGCCGGAGATCAGCCGCTCTCCCGGCCTATAGCCCCACGCCTTGTAGACGGCCCCAACTAAGCAGCCAGCCTCGATGCGTGCATCGGTGACATAACCCGTGATTAGCTCACACGAGTAGTTTTCCAGCAGCGCATCAGCGAGTCGTGCTTTTTGGGAGAGCGTCAGCACGTGGACTCCTCCAACTGCTTGGCGAGATCATTGATTGTTGGCTTTCGTAGTTGCGCGGCTCGCGCCAAATCTGCATTGCGCACGAGCAATCCACGCTGCCCCCCACCCGCTTCCTGCGGTGGTACAAGGATCTCGATCTTGGCTGGCCGCCATGATTGGATTAAGTACTGGGTTTTGGTGTTCATTTGCTTGGCAAGCTCAGCTGTCGGCATGTGAATCAGCAGAAACTCAATCAGGGCTGAGACCGGGACAACGTCGCGTTTGGCTTTGCCATGCGTCTGTACGATGCTTTTGAGGTATCCACCCTGAATCCATTTTTTGATCACACCGGCCTTCCAGCCAGACACTTGGGCCAGGTCATCAACACTCAGCTCGACGTTAGGATTATTGTTGCGAACCCGTTGCGCGATCTCCACTTTGTCAAATTGCAACCCGGCCAGCCCAGCGAGTGAGCTGACGTGAGCCACGGGCCGTACAATGCCTTGGAGAATGTCCTGCAACACTCCCACGATCTTGCTGTTAGAGATGCCGTGCGTGGCGGAGATGTCTTGAATGCCGATCAACTGCACTTTTCTGGGCTTTCTGCGGACACTCGCCACTAGTTGCTGAATCACCTGATCGACGTCTTCGACTCGGAATTCGCCGGCCACCAGTACGGGGCGCTCGTTGCGCTTGTAGCGGCGCAATCCCCCAGCTTGGACAAAACGCTCGAAGAAGTTCTTCGAGACGTTCAGGCGCTGACGGGCTTCCGTCGCAGAAAGATAGCTAGCTCGATCAGCGGCAAGCTGGTCGAGAGTTGATCTGTGAACAGCAACGAAACGACTCTTTCCCTCCTGATGCACTCGCCCATCAACCTGCTGCGTAATCACAAGATTGGCCAAGATATCGGGAGCCACACCCAGAAGCCTTGCGGCCTCAGCAGCAGCGAACCAATGAATGGCATCTGCGTTGTCAGCCCCAAACATCAAGGCGCGAGTGCTAACACCCAGACGTCCATCGAAGTACTCGGCGACCTGTGCCTTAAAGCGCTCCCTCAGGAAATCAAAACTTGGCGTCGCATAGGTACTGAAAAGCTCTCGGTACCATGTACCAATTCGTCCTGCCAGGCTGACCCCTCCACTCTTACAGAGCTGGTCTTCCAAGGTGGCATCGAAACGCTGGGGCCATTCCCCCAACAGCGACTCCAAATGGCCCACCACAACCACAGAATCCTCGTAAGAGGAACTGGCACCAAATCGAAACTTGATCGGCAGCTGATCCTCCATACGCCCCTGCGCTTTGGCCAGCATCAGCAAAAAAGCAGGTAGCAGTGGCTCAAAGTTCAGCTGATTGAGTGGAGCCGGTAGCGCCTGCCGGGTTGGCGAATCAACATTTTCCAACAAGGCTGAAAGCCCAGCAGAAAACGCTGACTCAGGCGCACAGTTGGCACGACGATAGTCGTAACCACAATCACAGTGCATCAACGCTCGTCTCGCGAGGCAGATCGGCTCTTCACATTGCGGGCATTGGCTGAGGAGTTCCGTCTGATGCGTATGGCAGGCGGTTACCAGCAGATGAGACCAGGCCTCACGCGCCCCCCCCTCTTCAGTCAAGCACTGCGGACACACAGGCGAACACTGACTGCGCAAAAACGTCTTTTGCGAGAGGTAAGGAGCATGGCCTGCACTCGCTGGCATCAGGTCATGCTCAGCCAGCTCAAAGCACTCTCTAAGCTGCTCCAGCTCATCCAGCGAATAGCTGACTTTCATCGTCAATGCGGCGTCTGCCAGCAGCGCATGGGCTGAACCATAACCGTTGAGTTCTGCTTTACGCATCAACAGTGAATTCAAGCTTTCGCCAGGTTTTAGGGCGACACTCTGGAAAAATGACATGTAGGTCTACTCTCAAAGCTTGGGGATTGGCAGGTGTGCTTGCTGGAGCACTTTCACGTATTCCGCATTCAGCTCATGCTCTGAGATTTGAGTACTCGGCGAGAACGGATTGCCCGAAAACGGCTGATGGTTAATACCGTGGGCGTAGGCTTTGGCGAGGCATTTCATGTCGATCACTTTGCGGAGGTTATTGGTCTCAGCGTGACTCAAAAAATCGATCAGGATGCCAAACCGTCCCATACAGGCGGCATACAAAGCCTTAAGTGACTCTGGGTCATCAAGAACGGTTTTCCACCCCTGCTCGCGATAGGCCTCCGCGATTAGATCAACACCTGAGGCAAAGTCCTCTTGATGGACAGTACTGATCCACGCGTACGGATAAACCAACTCCGTTGACAGACAACGCCGCTGGAATGATGGATCCACTGTCAAAAATCGCTGAGCCGTTGGCAGTCCAACCAAAATCAATGAGACCGCACACTCATCGAGGATGTATTGCAGAAAGTTCACCGCAATTTTCATTTTTGATGCGTTGAGATTTTCAGCGAGATGCTGGACTTCATCGAAAATGATCGTTCTGACCTGAAGAATTTTCAGCTGCTCAATAGCTTGCTCGACCAAATCCGCTGTGTTGCTTTTTTTCAGCACACGGCCTTGAAAGCCTCGAATGATGCTCAACGCCATAGATCGCTGACTTGGCTCTACAGGACAGGTCGCACGGATCACTGGCTTGATGATCTTGCCTTGCTCGATCTGTTGGGGGTACTCCGCTACCCAACCAATAATCGTTTCGGTCTTGCCAACCCCAGCACCGCCAAGCATCGGAAAAATCAATCCCTCTCCCCGCAACGACTGTTCAATCACTTCGCGACCGCGCTCAAACGCCCGCAACAGATGGCCGTGTAAGAACCCTTCCGAGCGCACTACCTTAGTGACTACATCCACCATTATTTTTTCCTCCGATAGGGCTTAACTGGCTCGGCTCCGAAAGCAGAAGATTCCAACGGAACATCTGCCACCGACTGTTGAATCGCTGTAGTGATAGAGGCCTGCGCCTGCTCGATCTCACGCTCGGCTTTGCGATTACTGTTAATGCGGCCCTTTTTGCTCTTCTTGGCATTCGCGTCATCGATAATTTGCAGCTGGTTCAACACATGCGACTCTCTCGAATAAGCATGGTCTGAAAGGTAATTCTGGCTTCGGTAATACTTGGCCTGCTCAAAACTCATAGCAGACATATAAGTGTTTTTATTTGGCACCACTTGCCAGACCTTAGTCTCGCTGTCAAAAATATGAATCTGGCTGCAATCTAATGGATTAATAAAGGCATCCACTTTAACTTTAGAATTTGTCTTAAACAGCGTTGAAACATACTCGCTTTGATATTGCTGCTTTTGATAATTAATGCCATCACGGGTTACATTTAGCGGCAACTCTAAATAATTACGGCACGCATCCAAAAGCTCATCAGCGGATGGCGCTGGGAATACGACATATTGCTGACTTAAAATATCGAGTGCTTCAATCGGCGTGCAGGGGTACCCAAATCTATCGGAGAGCCTTCCGCTTACTTTGATGTGATAGGTATCTGTAACCCACCGAATGATGTAGGTATTCAATTCTTCTAGTGTGAGGCTTGCCGATTTCTGTGCATTCTCTAGCGCATGTTGTTCGCGCTTGTCATGAGAGAACTTGGCTCCAGGCAGTTTGTTGATCAACGTCGTATTCAACGTGCCGAATAAACGCTCGATGAATGGCTTCTGGTAGGGCGCCCCCGCGACGCAATATTCCAACAACATCGAAAGATAGCGAGCGGCTTTGACGATCATCGGGCCATGGAAATCAGCACCATTGTCCATGACAAGCGAGCGAATATCCGCCGGTGCTGGCCATGCATGGATGCAGCCATGCTTCTTACGGAAATCTTCGCCCTTTGGCGAAAATGCAAACTGAAGTGTTTGCATAACCCCGACCTGACTAGCAGGCTGGATCGTAAGATAAATACTAACAATGGTCAGAGTAGCAGTATCGATCATTGCGTATAACGTTGGCGTACCAATAACATTGCCACGTGCATCGATAATAAAAATATCAAGTACAGTAGAGTCAGTTTCAACACGAGCGTACGGCTCTTTCACATCGAGATAACTCAATGCATTGCGCATAATTGAACGAAAAGTTTTTGAGCTCAGGCGACCCTTTAGCTTTTTAATATTGAGTGCACTGATAAAACGACTCACTGTGCGCCGTGATACACCACCAAGTTCAACATTTAACTCAGCCGACTTTTCATCACACTTATTGTTAATATCATTAACAATACCCTGAACACTAAAACTATAGCTATTGCAGTATTTCTCTTCGAGAATATTTAAGATAATTTCTTCGATGTGTGGATCAATCGACAACGAACGATGGACGCCACGTTGCGAAAATTTGGCCGCTAAACAATTAGGCGAAAGCGCTGACTTGTAAGTAGCCCAAATACGCTCAATAGTCCGCCGTGACGGAATTTTTCGATGGCCTGAGTACTTCTTCTTAATTTCCTCGTAAATGGTATCCCATGTGCAGTTATCAATATTTTCCAGAATGATATCGATATATTGCTTTCGCTCATCCCGCGAATTTTCTTCTGTTCGACTCAGCTGTCGAGGTTCGAAAATTTCATCCAATCCACGCTCATTCTGCTTGCATACAACAAGTTTCAGCTCACCCGCCGCAACGTTGTTACGAAACTCATCGTCCTGGTAGACGTACGTCTCACCCAGGGGCCCAAGCAGCACTACCTGCCGTGCTTTGGTATGGATGCTTGCAATTACATAGCTTCGACCGTCTTTGCCGGCAACCAGGCCATCTACTTTGTAGCGACGCGGGCTGATGTAGCTGTTGTTAAGCGCGGCCATGGCAGAGCTCCATAAACTTCATGTGCTCAAGCGAACCGTGTGCCGCGTCTACGTATGCAGTGTCTGAGAACAGCGGTTGCGTCAGATCGGCACGGAGGAGGCCGTAAGCAAGACCAAAGAAAATGTCTGCGTTCGACAAGCCGGCCAATTGCTTCAGATCACGTGTCAGCCAGCGTTCTTGATGCAGCAAAGCACGGCTGATTTTCAGACCAGCTTCAGCGGCATGTTGCTGCTGGGCCGAGCTAAGTGCTTTTTTCAAGTTTTCCAAGTTGGAGATAAATACGGGGGTAAAACCTACTTCAGTCATGGTGATGAACGACTTACCGTATTTGCCCAGGATTTTTTCTGCCAGCGCATGCTTCTCTGCATGCTTTTCAAGGAAGGCGCTGGGCTTACTTTCACAAACCACAATCTGGCCATCATCAAGTTCGTATTCAGCATCAGGGGTATAGCTCTTGACCTTTTTGCCTGATTTCTTCGGTAAGTCATTGCGACTAGCCACCAGGGTTTCGTTTTCGAGGTCAATGCAGACGGACTGGTCTGATAGGTGTTTTAGCCCTACTTGCATGCTGCGCAGAAGCAGGTGATTACGCTCAATAAAACTTTGGCCGGCCACAAAGCCATTTTCGTTACGGTCTGTCGGGACGATGTAAGCCTTGCACCCACGGTTGGTGCGTTTAGCAACATCTCTGACTGGCTTAGTACCTTTCTTTCTAGCCGGCATTTATTGGTCTCCAATCTATCTCCTTTACAGTAATAGCCAGCCTTGCTAATCTTGTCAATAGATTCGAGTCCAACAAATTTAAGGAACGCAATGGGACGTCATGTAGACACGAGCTGGTATGACACTTACGTGCAGAGCCGGGTGGTGGAGCAATCCATAGCTGAAGGGCCGCTGAGCGACCCTGAGCTGGCGGGACTTCTGGGACTGAAGCCTAAAACCTGGGCGCGGGTGAAAGCTGCTGGCCGTTTTCTGGAGGGGCTTAAGCCTGGCATCGAACGGGAGCACATCCAATGCGGCTATGCCCCGCTGGAGCGTCTGGCTAAGCTCTGGTCGACCGCACCAGATATGGCTCAAGAGCTACTCGACGCTGTGCTGAGTAATCAACTTAAGCTGGCCGACCTAGAAACCTTGATGCGCGGCGACGCTCAAGCGTTACCGGACACTGACGCTACCCGCCCCAGTCGCAACACTGCACAGAAATATGCACTGTTCTACCGACTGGAATCGTATTTTGATTCGTCAAAATTGCACCCCTTCGATACGTATAAAGGCCGCGTCCTTCGACGACGAGGCACGCTGGGTAGTCCGGGCGGCTACTACCTCTACGATGCACAGGGAGAACTAAAGTGCCTGGTGCTATGTATCCAGCCTAGCGCTTGGCGCGACCCGGCTACAGCGGCACGAGAGCTGTATGAGCATGCCCTCTCACAGCGTCACCGAGCGCCCACGATTTGGTTTGTGTTCCTGCGCGACAACGTGGTGCTTCAGCGTTTGGCGGAGCTGAGCCTTTACTGGGGGGGGTCACCCTATGACAAAAAAGGCCACTGGTTGTTCTTATCGCACTTTATTGACACAGACCATTTGAAGGTCTTGTTTGAAGACTACTTTGCTCAGCTCATTGGTCAGATTCAGGCAGGAGCTGGGTTGATAGAAGAGGCGGAACTGTATTGTGCGCTGGAGTCGATGGATGGGCAGCCCGCTCCAGAGTCTGAGCCTTTGCGACCGATTTACAAGCTGCCTGAGCCAGACAAAATCCGTACTTACCGCGACATTATTCAAGCACGCATTTGGGCGGCTGGTGATAGCGATTCGGCAACCAATGAGGAGAGACGAGGCAAACTGAACGTTGATATGGGCTTGTGAACTTAAGCCTGTCAATTATGGCCTATGGATTTGCTGATCGAGCACAGCTGACTGCGCGTAATAGGACGTTATGGTCATTCAGACCCATCAGCTGAACCAGGGGCGGTGACCGCTCAAACGCTCGCGGTGGCCAGCCACTGGCCCTGCGCTATACCAGATGCAGGGGAACTGGTTGGCTGCGGATGCAGGGGTAAACCATGAAAAGAGCGATTGAGCAGGAGACGTTGCAGGCACTGGTCGAGACCGGGGCGGCGCGAGAGTTTCGCGTACTGCGGGAAGGCGAAGACTGGCGGTTAGAGCTACGCCTCGGCGTGAAATGGCTGCCAGTACGCTCGCGGCGCGAACCGGTGAGGCTGTGGCGCTCACTTACGGCGGTGGGGCGATTCTGCGAAAGCGTGGGGATCAAGGTGCTGACGGTGGAACTGTAGATGATTCCTGCTCTTTCATCGCGTTGATATAAGCAGTCAGCCTTGCCAGTGAGGACTCAACATAGCCCTGAGATAACCCTCCTACCGGGCGATTCTCACCAGCAAATGAGAGCATATAAGCAGACATCCCCTGAAGTTCATCGGCTCGTGAAGCATATTTTCCAGGATTCAATTTTGCTTGATACAGTTCTGCTCGGAGCTTCCGTCTTTTTTCTCTAGAAGGCTGAGCCCACTCATTAACAACAACCCCGGTCACAACCTGTCTAGACGACGGGCCAAAGATCCTAGTTTTATCTTTGTTAATCTCTAACTTCAGAAGAGAAAGGAGCTTAGTCGACTTCTCAACTGCGCTACGCACGGAATCTTTATCATCACCGCTGAACGTAATATCATCCGCATAACGAGTATAACTAACACCTACGGATTCACAGAAATTAGATATTTCATTATCAAATGGATAAAGCACCACATTCGACAAGTGTGCGCTAGTTGGTGCACCTTGGGGCAAACCACCCTGATAGGATGTTAACCGCGATATTAAATATGCTGTTTTATCCTCTAGCCCTCCCATGACGAGCACTTTTTGGACTAGCTGCCATTTTATCGACGGAAAAAAATTTTCCACGTCAATATTAGCGACATATTTCTTACGGACATGTACTTCTGCATTAGCCCTAACTGTACATCCACGGCTATATGCTGTCGCAGAAATGTGGACTGGGAGCTTATAAAGGAGATAATCCAAAATAAAGTATTGAACCATTTTCATCATGGTTCGTGGCGATTGAATAGCCCTCACCTTTCCGTTTGCTTTGGGTATTTCAAATGTACGATAGTGCCGCTCTGGCTTATGGATTAATAATCCAATGAGCTGGGGACTAATACCCATTGCCAAAGATATTTCACCAATATCTATACCATCTTTCGGAATCTCATCTAGCCCGTTCGCTTGAGCACAGGCCTTGATAGTGGGAAAGGACAGGAAGCGGAAATAGGGGCCAGAAGCGCGGGAGGAAGAGCCAACAAAAAGTTGCTTACCGAGGGGCGGCCAACAGGCGCGGCCCGCTCGACGAGCTACGCGAGGAGGGCGGGCCGCGCCTGTTGGCCGCTCATCCTCTTGTAGTGGTGGGTCAACAATTACGGCTGACGAAACATCAGCCTTCTCTGGTTCACCGGCTTCTGGCAAATGGAGCTTAGCGCTTCGCATCTCCTTCAGCAAGAACAGGCGCGTACGATCACGCAACCTACGCTCTTCACGATTTAATCGAGAATCGCCTTGTCTTGTTAAAGAATAAAGCTTTGTTCTTTTATGAACATTTATTATGTCTCCATCAGAAGCCCACTCATCAAAAATATCTTGAATAGATCCTTCTGGAAAATATCCTGTATTGTAATTAAAGGCTTTTGACAAAAACTTTATTACCGCACCTGCATCAGCTGGCTGTATACAACCTAAAGCTAATCTAACTATTCTCTGATTTATATTTATAGCCATAGTTAGACGCCACCCGCAGGACGACCACGTCCGCTATTAAAATAGCTTGACCGTCTTCCACGGAGACGGCTTAGTATTGGAGAAATATCAAAACTGCCAAAATCGACATAGTAAGTTCTTCCAAAATCGTCAGCAGCTCGCGCAGGCCCTTCATTAAAATAAGACTTATCATCCTTGAATTGTTCATCTACAAGGAGAATCAAATCACAACCATGATTGTTCTGTACCCAATGAACAAATAAACCCAACTCACAAAAAGATCCTACGCTTCCAGCCACTAAAACTATTGCACCGCACTCATTTTTTATAAATTCAAGCTCATTATCATGAGCATAACCTTTGGTAAATTTTTTGCGCAATTCTTCAAGGCCATCATCTTCACCCAAAACAACCTCAAATCCATCTTGCATAAGCTCGTCTAAAAGACGTTTCCGCAAAGTTGCAGCTGAATTTGATAAGTCACTGAGTGTTGGGCCACAAAGAAATACAACCATTCGGTTATCGCTATACAAATCCTTTGCACTCTTTGCGAACCGCTCTACTGACGGTAATGGCGCCATTTACCTAAATTCCATATTTTAAAATGCCTTATTTCTATGCCTCGGCGCTAATAATAGATCAAACCGCATCCCCAAACATCGCTCGCTCCAACACTTGGTGCTGCCTCTGCCAATCCGGCATATGGCTGGCCACCAGCGCCCAGAATGCTTTGGTGTGGTTCTTTTCCACCGTATGGCACAGCTCATGGACAATGACATAGTCCTGCACGCTGGCCGGTAGCTCCATCACCCGAGGATGAAACTCCAGGGTGTTGTTCGTATCGCAGCTCGCCCACCTGCTTTGGAAGTGACGGATTCGTGCACCCGTAGCCTGAAGTCCCGTTTCGCGCTGCCAGTGACGGACACGTACCAACAACTTCTCATGGGCACGATCCCGGTAGAACCGCTCAAGCAATGGCATCAGCACATCGGGCAGGATGCTTGCCCCATCCGGGCTATCCACAATAAAGCGCGAGGCAGTGAAGGAGAGTCGGGGCTTGAGGATATCCGGCGTATGCCGTACCTCGGTGAAGTACGTACGCCCCGCATAGCGTAGGCGACTGCCCGTCACTATGGGTTCGCTGGCAAGGGGCTGATTCACCTGTGCCAGCTTTTCACGAATCCAGCGCGCACGACGGAGCACCAAAGCTTCTTGCTCAGGCTCATCCACCAGCGGCCCGCGCAGAAGCACGGGGCGACCCCGTTCCACGGTCACGTAGTGGCGCTTGAGTTTGCTATCGAACTGGAAGTACCACTCGATTGCCGTTTGGCCGTAATTCAAGACTGGCATGGGTAACGCCGCGTTAGTTTTTCAGCAAAATATCGAAGATTCGCTTGGCGTGATCACGCGCCACTGAACGCTCCCAACCTGCCAGGGGCATCAATACACCGCGCAGGTGGTCTCTAAAATCAGGGTGCGTATCCGGCATTTTCTTCCAGTTTTCAGTCGCCAGCGCACGGTTCAGCATTTCATCTTCAAACAGCTTGGTCGTTGCCACTCTTGCCGTGTCCTCAGCCAGTAACGCTGCAAGGTAGTGGTACACCGCCGAGTGTGCGGGCTTTTCAAAACCGGTGTTGTCCTTGTCCTGAATCCGCTGGCTGAACAGCTCCAGTTGCTCCAGGAATTTGGCCTGGGTAATGCGACCCGCCTTTTCCTCTTCCAGCAGCCTTTCCAGCTCCTCGGCGATCTTGTCGAAGAATGCTGGATCCTTGTCTTTGCCGGTGACGATGGTTTGCTTAAGCTGGTTTTTCATCACCAGGGCGCGGCTACCGGGGCTGGCCAGTTTCTTCAAACGCTCCATATCACTGGCATCCAGAATCGACACCTCATGACCCAGCAGGCTCTTCGCCGGGCTGGCCGCGATGTACTCATCCAGCAGCTGTTGCAGCAGTGCAGACTCCAGCTTGGTGATGCGCTCCTTATGGGTACTGCCCGGCAGTTTGTCGCGCAGCATCAGGCGAATCTCACCTAGCAGGGTGAAATAGGGCTTGAACGGTACACCGCGTACATCCGGCAGGATGATGTCCACTGAGCGGTTGAACTGTTTCACTAGGTCGAGGAATTCTTCGACCATGTCCAACCGGGTGGCGGGATCAAGGAAGCGCTCGGCGTCGTCTTTGTATGCCTCGCGCTGCGCCACCGGGTCATGCTTTTTCGGCAGCAACTTGAGGATGCGGTCGAGTGTGGCTTGCAGCTTAGGCAGTTCGGTTTCAACACCTTCCCAGACCTGCGAAGGTTTCACCTCGCCGCCATAGATTTTCAGCGCATGGTCAAGGTGATCGACCACACCGTGGTAATCCACAATGTAACCGGCATTTTTGCCGGGCAGGGTGCGGTTCACCCGTGCGATGGCCTGCAACAGGGTGTGTTCTTTTAACGGCTTGTCGAGGTACATGGTGCCAACAATCGGGGCATCCCACCCCGTCAGCAGCATGTCTGAAACGATGATCAGCCCGACGTTGTTCGCCTGCGGCTTACCATCTAGCCCCTTAGTCTCTTCACCGTAGGGGAGGGGAAATAGCTTGCTGACAAAGTTACCAATCTGCTCGGAAGGCATTGCAACCGGAGTCTTTCCGGCTTTCACCTCGGCCTTGACCCGCTCCTCAATGCTGCGGATCTTGTCTGCCTCTATCTCGTACGCTGCCGCCTCTTCCATGGCAGAAGCGCCCGTACGGGAAGAGGTGATGCTGGCCAGGGAAATAACCACCTTGCTATCAAAGGTCGGCAGCCCTTTTTGTGCCCGCTCGACCATGATTGCATCGAGCAGATCCTTGTAGCGCACCGCCATATCGCGGCCATCGCATACCAGCATGGCCTTCAAACCTTTGGCCTTTACGCTACCGAGAAAATGCTCGACCAGATGCTCGGCGACCTGCTCCATACGGTCACCGGCCTGACGCCAGCGGCGCAGCAGCTCACGCTTCAGCTCGTGCTGGCGAACTTCACTCTGGTCAGAAAACTGCTCTTTGAACGCGGCATCCAGATCAGCATTAGCCGAAAGCGCTACCCAGGCATCCTGGTATTTGATCGGCAGAGTTGCGCCATCCGCTACCGCTTCATGCAGGCGGTATTCGTCGATGTACTCGCCACCGCCAAACTCGCCCAGCGTGTGTTTGTCCTCTTGCAGCAAAGGTGTGCCGGTAAACGCAATAAACCTTGCGTTCGGCAAGCTGGCGCGCATAAAGGCTGCGAGGAAGTCGTACTGGCTACGGTGAGCTTCATCGACCAGCACATAGAAATTTGGCTTGGTGCTCAGCACTCGGAAGTGCACCTTTTCCCGGCTGATTTCTTCCCACTTGGCCTTAACCGGAACACCGCTCTCATCCACCTCCAGGTGGCGGACATTGCGCTCATGCACGATGAAGAAGTCCTTCTCCTCACGAATCCGCCGGTGGCGGGTCGCTTGCAGGGCATCATCTTCTTCGTCTGGCGTCTCGGCAGCCTTCTCAGTGGGCTGATCGTTCTCCTGGAACTTCTGCACGGTGCTGGTGAACACGCTGCCGTAGTCGTTGGACAGCATCTTCAGCAGGCCATCAACCGACACGGCCTGAATGGCATTGATGCCCACCGCATGGAAGGTGTCGAAGATCTGCTTATCGAGGTCTTTACGGTCGGTCAGCACCAACACGGTAGGGTTGTTTAACCCAGTGCTATCGGCCCGCAGCATGCGCGCGAGCAGAGCCATGGTCAGGGACTTGCCGCTACCCTGAGTATGCCAAACAACGCCGCCCATAGGTTTCGGCGCGCACAGCCGATCCACCGTTTTGCGCACGGCCCGCCATTGTTGATAGCGCGGCAGTTTCTTCACCGTCTTGCCGTCGCGGGTTTCGAACAGCACAAAATGGGTGATCAGTTGCAGGAAGCGGCTCGGCTCGAACAGTGCCCACAGCACGTTTTCTTGCTCACTGGGAGCATCGCCTAAAAGGGCAGCAATAGCCGCAGTCTCCTGCGCCTGCAACCGATAGCGGGCGTAATACGCAGGTTTGGTCAGAATCGCGCCATATAGCCCTTCACGCCGATTCAACCCAACACAGACCTGGTTGAATACAAACTGGGTTGGGAAGGTGCTTTGATAACCATCCAATTGGCCCAGGGCTTCATCGAGGCGGTGATGGCTGGCTTTGCATTCGATGATAGCCAGCGGCAAGCCATTCACAAACAGCAGCAGATCAGGCCGGAAAATATCCCCATCCGCATTGCGCCCCACGTACTGATCGACCACATGGAAGTCGTTGTTGCTGGCATCGCTGGCGTCGAAGAAGCGCACGCTGCGCGGCTTACCCTCGACGTCCTTCACCTGGATATCCGAACGATGCACCACCTGTTCCCAGAAAGTCTTGTTGGCGGGCAACAGCTCATCATTGACGCGTTTGCGTAGCTCGATCAGCGCTGCACTGATGCCGCCAGGCGCGCTCGCCAGCCATGGGTTGAGGATCAACAGCCGAGCCTGCAACACATCGTCCAGTACCGGAGCCAGGTGACGATGCTCAACCTGTACCTGGCTACCGGGCAGATGGATGTAGCCCAACTTAATCAGCCAGTTGATAGCGGGCAGCTCGACCCCGACTTTCTCTGGTGACTGGCTCATTGCTTACTCCTGTTCCTTGGAGGTTTCCCTCGGACGACTGCGATACCAAACCACCGTAGCGCCATTATCGGCTTGGCTTTGCTTACGAATTTCAAACTGCTGCGACGCATGGATGACATGACGCCAGCTTCCGCAGCCATAGTGCTTGGGCGTCTGCTCGGGATAGGTCTTGGCAATCCAGTGAATGGCTTCGAAAAGAGGTGTCCACCCAGCCTGAGCCAGCTTGGTTTCCGCTTCACGCAAGCAATTAGTTATACCGCTGCCAGCCCAATGTACGGTGCCATCCGGCCCAATACCGTTGATAACGAAATCCCTGTACTCCGGGGTCTGCATAAACGACACCATCTGCTGCCGGGCTTCATCCATGGATTTAGCCCAATCGCGAAGCGTCAGGTAATGGCCGTCAATCGTTTCGTTACTTTCATCGAGATAAGACTCGGCGGCTATGCAGCCATCGACACTCCAAAGGTCGAATCGCTGAAGAAAGTGGTGTACCAACTCATTACGTAGGTCGACCAGCTCCTTGAGTGCTGCCTTGGTTTCGGCGTAGTGCTCCTCAGGTAATTCCATCTGACATCGAAAGCTAACCCATACCTGATCAATAGGTTCAGCCTGCTCTGGCTCACCAGCTAAGTCCGGCAGCTTGAGATAGCTTTCGGTCAGCATCCCCACCAAGGTGCCCAAGGTTTTCTTATGGGCACAGGCAACCTTCTCGTCGCGAATCGCCTGAAGTCGTTCCGGAGGGCCACTCAACTCGCTATGGGCCACCATAGCCTTCAGCAACTGCGGATTCCACGCCATCCGGCCACCCAGTCCGCTCTCATCTGGCCAGGCATTCCAGGGCCATCTGGCCACCTGTTCCACGGCCATCCGGCCGGGCAGTCGGAGCGCAGCGACGCAGGGGTGGCAT
>NZ_JAAQXA010000033.1:0-16634 GCF_012985775.1 Pseudomonas sp. WS 5011 | reverse complement strand
ATCATTTCCATACTGATCACCCTGTGTTCTCCTGCTCAAAAATTGAGCAGAAGCAGTTGAACACCTGGGTCAGTTTTCAGTCGGCAGAACAGCCTCTACTGGGTCAGTTTTCGGTCAGCGGCAACACCCTACGCCCTGAATGCCGGGATAGTTGGTATCCAGGTCAAGACGCTGCACGTAGTGGCGCCAGTCTTCACGGCTGACCGACTCACTCGTCTCAAACAAGCCAGCCCCACCCAGCAAAATTTGCCGATGATTACTCATGCGCTTTTCAACAGCTTCTACCACCTCGCCAGTGAGCTGCTGAAAGTGCAGTTCAGCTGCTGCTTGCTGGCTGGCGCGCAAGCCATACCAGGCCCCCGCCGTTGCGAGCAAACCGCAGAGCAGCACCACAAGCGGCATCATGCGCGGGCTCTGGGATAGGAGCTTTTCAAGTGGACTCATAATTCGTCTTCCTGATGGTGCAGTGGCAGTTCAATCCAGAACGTGCTGCCCCGTTGCGGCCCACTGACAAAGCCAATAGTGCCACCCATGCGCTCTATCAGCTCTTTACTGATGGCCAAGCCAAGACCGGTACCGCCTTTTTGACGGCTGTCGCTCGCGTCGGCCTGGGAAAATTTCTTGAAAATGCGCGCGGTGAAATCCGCGGGTATTCCAAGCCCCTGGTCACTCACCAGAATGCGTACAGACTGCCCCGCAAGCTCGCTGTAAAGGCGAACCTCCCCTTGTGCTGGAGAAAATTTCAGCGCATTGGACAGCAGATTGCTCAGCACCTGTTGCAGACGCTGAGCGTCAGCCAGCACCTGCAGGTCTGGGCAATTGGAATGCAGTAGGCGAACGCCAAGATGCTGAGCGAAGCCCTGATGGCTGGCGTCGCACTCTGCCAACAACTCATCCAGCTTGATCGGTTGCAGATCAAAGCTCATTTTCCCAGCAATCAGCTTGTCCATATCCAACAGATCATCAATCAACTGACGTAAGCGGCGACTGTTGCCCTCCGCAATCGCCAGCATGTCTTTGATGGCATCAGGCACCGCGCCGAGGGCACCGCCGTTGATAAGACCAAGTGAACCGGTAATAGAGGTCAGTGGTGTACGCAGCTCGTGACTGACAGTGGATACAAACTCATCTTTGAGCCGCTCCAGAAGCTTGCGCTCGGTGATGTCGCTGATAAAGCCATGCCACATGACGCTGCCATCGGCGCCGCGCTGTGGTGCGGCACGCCCTTCAACCCAGATAAGCCCTTTAGTGGGGTGTAGCACCCGGTACTCCTGATGCCATAGCTCAAGATTGGCGGCAGAGGTGGCAATGCTGTCACTTACCCCCTGCAAATCATCGGGGTCAATCAAGGCGTATACGGCAGTAGCATCCTTCGCAACTGCCTCTGGCGTAAGCCCATAAATACTTTCAATGCCTTGGCTGGCATAGGGGAAACAGCTGCGACCGTCTTCGAACAGTTGGAACTGATAGACCACGCCCGGCAATTGAGCACTAAGCCGTTGTAAGCGCTGCAGCGCTTCTTCGCGATAACTCAGATCATGAACAATGCACAGATAGCCTAGATCGAACTTGTCCTCCAGACTGACGGGGGAAAGGTTCAACAACACCGGCACCGTATGGCCGGAGGCATGTCGCATCTGCACTTCATGCAGCTGGCCCTGGCTGCTGCCTTGAGCAGGTATTGAACTCAGTGCATCACGGGTCAACTGGCGACCATTACGCGGCAGGAGCAACTCAAGTTCTCGCCCGAGCAGGCCATCTGCGTTATAGCCCAGCAAGGTTGCAACACCAGGACTGGCTTGTTGAATCAAGCCAGCAGGATCGACCACCAGCACCGCCGTACCCGCACTGCCCAGAATGGCTTTGTGTACGGCAGCTTGCTCGCGCTGATGACGTGACTGCAGCCGCAACTCGAAGAGTTGCACCGTTTGTTGCGCAAGCAGCTTCAAGCTCTGTCGCTGCTGCTCATTGAGCTGACGCGGCTGCCGGTCAATCACACACAAAGTGCCAAGATTATGCCCATGCCCATCGCTGAGCGGCATACCGGCATAGAAGCGAATATCAGGGTCGCTGGTGACCAGTGGGTTATCGCAAAAGCGTGGATCGAGTAGCGCATTTTCGATTTCAAAAAGCTCGTCACGATTGATCGCATGGGCACAAAAAGCCAGCTCCCGTGGTGTCTCACTTACCCCCAACCCGACACGGCTCTTGAACCACTGGCGCTCGGCATCAATCAGTGAAATCAGCGCAATCGGGGTATTACAGATCTGCGCCGCCAATGTAGTGATGTTGTCGAACATGGCTTCGGCAGGTGTGTCCAGCAGCTCGAATGCAAGCAAAGCTGCAAGTCGACTGGGCTCATTAAGCGGGGCCTGAGGGTGCCCTGGATGCTTGCTCATAAATTGGCCCGCTGCGTCGAGGTTGTATGGAGGGGGAGTTCAAACCAGAAGGTACTGCCCTGACCTTTGACGGAGTCAAAACCGATACGTCCGTGCATGCGTTCTAGCAACTCCTTGCTAATCGCCAAGCCAAGACCTGTGCCACCTTTCTGTCGGCGGTCACTGGCATCTGCCTGGGAAAATTTGCTGAAAATTCGGGCCTTAAAATCATCATCAATACCCGCCCCTTGATCCTGGACACTGACCCTGACCTGATCGGCATGCTCCTCGACCAACAGCCTTACCTGAGTACCCGGCGGAGAGAACTTGGCTGCATTGGATAGCAGATTAGCCAGCACCTGGGCCAGGCGCTGCTCATCCACCACAACGCGCAAACTGCAGGGAGGCCCCACCAGATGCAGCAAGACCTGATATTGATCTGCATAGGGCTGATTATGCGCCACGGCCTCTTCGAGCAACGGCCATAGCCACTGATCGCGCAGCTCAACGCGAATTTTGCCGGCCATGAGCTTTTCCATGTCCAGTAAATCATCAATCAACGCCTGCAAACGCAGGCTGTTGGCATGGGCGATTTGCAGAAATTGCTGCATAGCGTGAGGCACCTCACCCAGCACCCCACCGTTAATCAAACCCAGTGCACCGGCGATGGCAGTCAGTGGCGTGCGTAATTCATGGCTGACACTGGCCGTAAACTCGCTCTGCAGGCGTTGTAAACGCAACCGCTCACGCATGTCCTGCACATGCAGAATGCACACCTCATCAGCACCACCCAAAGAGCCAAGAATCGCAGCACTGCACTCAACTGGAATCTGCAGATACTGCGCATCAACCAAGGTCAAAAACCAGCTGTTGTTATGACCTGGGCGAATAGCCGAGACATGTACAGAGAGCGACTCATGCTCAGTAGGCAGGCAATATGAGTGGAGTGGGCGATGCAGCAGTTGCTCTGCGGGCAATTGCAATAACCGACTAAACGCCTGGTTCACGGCAAGCAGCACACCTTCAGCCGACATCAGCACCATACCTTGCGGAGCTAATTCAAACGCCTGAAGAAAATCTCGTTGGCTTTGATTGAGCGCCAACAACAGGTTGGCTCGGCGTTGCTGCGTGTGCAGGGCAAAACCAATTAACCCGGCCACGGTAAAAGCTAATCCCCAACCGAGTATTCGCAACCCGATAAAGGTTTTCCTCGCAGGGTTCAGGGACGCAGCCTGAAGTTGCCACTGGGCGCCAGCCAAGGAAACAGGTAGCCCCACAGCGTCTTGATTGG
Source organism: Pseudomonas sp. WS 5011 (assembly GCF_012985775.1). Lineage (NCBI taxonomy): Bacteria > Pseudomonadati > Pseudomonadota > Gammaproteobacteria > Pseudomonadales > Pseudomonadaceae > Pseudomonas > Pseudomonas sp. WS 5011. The sequence continues at coordinate 12,965 of NZ_JAAQXA010000033.1, read as the reverse complement.
CAGCCTTAGCCGCCTGATCTGCTGGCGTAAACGTCACAGCTATACCGCGCTTGCGGGCTATAGACTCGACTTCAGCGGCCAGTTGTTCGAAATCGATAACGGTACTGATCAGCCCCCAGTAGCTTTGGTCATTTAGAAAAACCGGTACTCGGTAGATCAACCCTTGCCCCCCCTGAAGCAGAGGCAGCGGCCCTACCAGATGTGGCTTACGGCTGGCGATGACACGTTGAATGGCCGGCCATTGCGCAGCCAGATCCGGGTAATAAAGCCCCAGTGCAGACTCATTACCTGCCAGCGGGTAGAGAAAATCAATGCGGTTACTTGGTGCCAAGCCTATGTTGCGAATATGCCGCCCCTGCTCAAAGAGACCGCGCAGCCAGGGCTGTAATTCAGCTTCATCGATGCGCCCCTGCTTGGCGGGAATGTAGCTGGCAAGACCGGTAGCCAGATGCAGGGTGGCGTTTAGTTCAGCCAGTAGTACTGCCCGGACTTCATAGGCATGGGCCAGCAGGCGTTGCTGCTCAAGTTCGTGCTGACGCAGGCTGTACTGCCGTAACAGCAGTTCCACACCCAGGCCAAGAATCAGCAGAATGGCCAGGCTGCTCAACATACCCGTGATCAACCTGCGCGGGCTGTGATCACTCATAGGGAAGGCTCCACGGGCAGTTCAATCCAGAACGTGCTGCCCTGACCTTCTACCGAGTCGAAACCGATCTGCCCACCCATTTGTTCAATCAGTTGCTTGCTGATGGCCAGCCCCAACCCGGTACCACCCTTCTGCCTCGTATCGGTTGCATCCGCCTGAGAAAACTTGCTGAAGATTCGCTGACGAAACGCTTGAGGTATACCAGGGCCCTGGTCGCTTACGCTGACCTGTACATAACCATTCTTGCTTGCAACAGCGACCTCAACGGCGCTGCCCTCTGGAGAAAACTTGGCCGCATTGGACAACAGATTGGCCAACACCTGCCCCAACCGCTGACGGTCTACCCGAACCTGTAGATCACCTGCTGGCTGAAGTAACTGCAACTGGACACGATACTGCTCAGCATAGGGCTGGTTCTGTTCAATAGCCGCTTCGAGTAGCTTTTGCAGAGGCTGTAGGCGTATATCGAAGGTCATTTTGCCGGCTATGAGCTTGTCCATATCCAGCAGGTCATTGATCAATTCGCCAAGACGCTGGCTATTACCCTGAGCGATACGCAGCATGTCCTGCATCACAACAGGCACCTCACCCAAAGCGCCACCGTTTATCAGGCCCAGGGCACCTGCGATGGCGGTCAGTGGCGTGCGCAGCTCATGGCTGACTGTAGAAACAAACTCATTTTTCATTTGCTCGATGCGCTTGCGCTCGCTGATGTCGCGGATTACGGCAATAAAACGAAGCCCGCCCTGATAGGTAATCTGCGACACCGCCAGCTCCATAACGAACTGTTCGCCACTCTGGCGCTGGGCCGGTAGCTCTTTGGGTCTACCCAGAATGCCCGCGACACCACTCTGCAGATAGGTCGCTAGGTCGTCATACTTGGTTCGGTAATAAGCAGGCGTGAGTAAGTTGGCGCTCTGCCCTCTTACATCCTCCAGGCGATAACCGAAAATGCGCTCAGCGGCTGGGTTAAAGGTCTCTATTAACCCCTGCTCGTTAATCGTGATGATTGCATCAATAACGTTATCAAGCAGAGTGCCCAGGTATTCCTCACGCTCGCGAAGTGCTTTTTCGGCCTCGACCCGCTCACTGAAGTTCTGAATTTGCGATACGAAATGCAAAGGCTGACCTAGGGCGTCGCGCACCAGTGACACGCTCAGCAAAATCCAAATTACCCGACCTTGTCTATCCAGGTAGCGTTTTTCCAGTTGGTAGTCGTTGATCTCGCCATTGAGCAGCCGCTGCAAAAGCTGCAGGTCAGTCTCAAGGTCATCGGGATGGGTGATGTGCTGGTAGTCCAGCTGAAGAAGCTCACTGCGGCTGTAACCCAGCATTGCGCAGAGTGCATCGTTGACCTCAAGCCAACGGCCATCCAAGCCCACCATGGCCATACCCTGAGGCGCGGTATTGAATGCCCCGCTGAAACGCTGCTGGCTAACGCGCAAAGCATCCTCTGCCTGCTTGCGGTCACTGATATCCCAGACGAATCCGGACACCCAGAGCAACGCCCCCCCTTGGTCGTACTCACCGCGCCCTTTCTCTCGCACCCATACGCTGTGGCCATCCGCGTGCTGCAACCTATAGGTCAATTCGAACGTCTCTTTTCGTTCGATAGCGCCGACGGCCTGATAGGTAATATGCAGGTCATCCGGGTGGATCACACTCGCATACGTTCTAACTCGATTATCGATAAAGTCGCTGGCCGGAAAGCCGGACAGTTCAGCAACCTCGTCACTCATAAAGCGCATGGTCCACTCGGAATCATTCTCACACCGGTAAACCATGCCAGGCAGGTTGGCAACCAAGCCACGAAAGCGGCTTTCACTTTTCTGCAGCGAACGTGTTGCGGCTTGTAGCTCACTGATATCACTGGCAATACCCAAAAATCCGGTGATTTGACCGTGCTGATCGAACATGGCACTGACGGTCAGGTTAACTTGGCGCTGACTGTCATCCTTGCACTGGTAAGTCCACTGCCGGGTTTCGGGTTCGCCGCTGCGGGCCTGGTGGACAAACACCTCAAACCCGCTGATCGCCATCCCAAGTTGCTCGCTTAACTGCAGGCCACGCTGCTCAACCTCACCAGCAAGGTGAAACAGTGCTGGCGTATGCAAACCAACAACCTCGTCAGCGCTGTAGCCGAGCAGACGTTCGGCACCACGATTGAACAGGGTAATCCGGCCAGCCGGATTAGTAGCGATCACGCTGACCCCTGTGGCTGAATCGAGTACCGCTTGCAGGAAGGCGCGCGCCTGATAAACCGCCTCTTGCTGTTGACGCACTTCCGTGATGTCAGCATGCGTGCCATACATCATCAGCGGTTGGCCATCGGCACTCCAACTGACGACGCAACCGCGATCATGCACCCAGACCCAATGTCCGTCCCTATGGCGCATTCGGCACTGGCAGTCGTAATAGGGTGTTTCACCGCGAAAATGAGCTTGAAGCAGCTCACCTGACTGCTCCAGATCATCTGGGTGGGCATGGCTCAACCAGGTGTTAATGTCGATGGGGACGAGCTCATCCAAGCGATAGCCGATGATCTCCGCCCAGCGTTCGTTGAATACGGTCGCACCGGATTGCACGTTCCATTCCCAGGTGCCGATATTGGTACCTGCAATGATGCTCTGCAAACGCTCGCCTTGGCTCTTTAGGGTGAACTCAGCCATAGCTTGCTCGGTAACATCTTGTACGGTACCGACCAGGCGCACCAAACGCCCCTCAGCGTCGGGTTGCAGCCGCGCTAATTCCTGCACCCAACGCACCTCGCCATTTGGGCGAATAATGCGGTGGCGAACATTATGCTCACCTCCCGCATTTACCCGAGCCTCTGATGCTTCGACGATGGCTACATCCTCAGGATGCACACAGCGTTTAAAGCCCTCAACGCTAGGGGTGAAATGCTCAATGTCATAACCGAAAATCTCATAGATAGGCGCTGACCAATACAGACTGCCATCATCAAGATTGGCCTCCCAATGCCCGAGGCGAGCGATACGCTGCGACTCATCCAAGCGTTGCAGCAAGACCTGACGGGCATGCTCCTGCTGTTGACGCTCCAGCACGGCACCAACCCAGCGAGCAAAAAGGCGGAGAAACTCCAACTCCGCGTCGTCGAATGGCACTTTACGAGGCTCAGTTGAGCAAAACGCCAGCGTACCGAAGACACGATCACTGACTACAACTGCAATTCCGATATAGGTTTCCAAACTAAACGCGGGGTAACAGGGATGGTGCGCATACTCGCTGTTGCCCATATGGTCGATAGCCAATACATCACGGCCAGCTAGGGTGAGGCTGCAGTATGTTTCGCCCAGACTGAAGTGCTGGCCATCTTGTAGCGTGCCCGGCGGAGAAAACTGCGCCAGGACATGATAGTCCTCGCCTTCAATCTGACTGATGAGTCCCAGCGGGGTACCATAAAAATCAGCGCCCAGCTGCAAAGCAGCGCGCAGTTGCTGCTGATTATCCAAATGAGCCAGTGCAGCAATTTGGTTAAGTGCGCTTAACGCATATTGTTGCCGCTGCAGACTTTGCTGGGTTTGCTGACGCTGAATATCGCGACGCAACGCCTCAATCAGCTGACCCAGCGTTGCCAGAAGAGGCTTGAGCTGTTCAGCGAATTCATCAACATAACCACCTGGACGGTTTGCAATACCCAGCATCCCAACCATCTGACCGTTAGCGAACAACGGAAACCCCGCGAAAGCCTCCAAAGGCGGATGACCAGGCGGCAACCCACCACGCCGGGGATCTTCGCTGGGGGTATTTGTGATCAGTGCCATGGCATCACGAATTACACGACCGAATAACGTGTCGAGGTTATGAAACTCCATTCCCTGATCTGCACGCTCAGAATAAAAATCAGCGCTGGCCTGATCCCAGGCGATATTGCTGATGGCATAAGTGCGCAGGTACGGCAGGCCTTGCAGATCTTGGAGTACCTCACCGATAAATCCGAACTGACTTTCAGTGACGGCCAAGACGCGATTAAGCAATGTATTAAAACTGTCGCGCTGATTATCCGTCTGGATATATTCAGCCTGAGCCCAGGTAATCAACCCTAACAACTCACGGGCTTGCTCACTTTCTCGGTGACGTTCCTCTAGGTCAGCCTGATGAATGAGCGACTGTTGCCGGGTGTTATAGCGAGCGGCACAGAACATCAACAGCAAAAGGCCAAGAGCTGCCAACCATGCAACTGACCATCTAATGAACAGCTGCCTTTTATCACTGAGGTGCTGCTCGTAGGACTGGGCTACGCGCAAGCTCGCGGGCTCGTTCTCAGAGTGCTGCACCGATAACTCAGACTCAAGGCTGTTGGGCTGATCACTCTGAATGATCAGGCGCTGCTCGGCCTGCTTGGAATGCTGCCAGAGGGCATCCCATTCACTTATGGTCTGCCAATACAAGCCCACAAACAACAGTGTCAGGCAAAGGCTGCCGCCTAGCACAATAAAAAAAGTAAGCGACTTGGGTTTGCTCATTATGTGCCACGCACCTATCAATTCAGGCCAACAAGCCGACGTAAACGAGCTAGTTTGGATGGATCTGCCTGACCGATAAGCTCGGTAGCGGCAAGATGCATGAGTATGGCTTCACGCCGCGTATTGATCGCCGGTAGCGCATAGCAAGCGCCAATAAGGTCCCGCAAAGAGATAGGTAATCGCCAGTGTGCCTTCAGGCGCCCCGCCAACTCGCTGCTGCTATTGGCCAGAGCGTGGCTTAAGTCTTCCAGAGATAAGCTGTGCCCTTTATCACGCCAGAGTTGGGCCTGCCCCAACACACAAAGCTCACCCATACGATGCAACAGCGCCGCACTGTGCAGCGACGCAGGATCAATACGACAGGCCGCAGCCAAATCCGCTACGCGCTTGCACAAAGACTGGGTCTGTCCGAACTGCTCCTGGGCAATCAAAACCAGCTCGGGGTCCTGTAGCTCAGCCTCAGGCCGAAGGGTTAGCCCAAGCGCAATATTCAAGCTGGTGGCGACACCGAGTGTCTGCAAAGCCTCGTGCACACTCATACAGGCTGAGCCGCCATTGCTGTACTGAGCACCATTGGCGGCAGCCAAAAGACGCGCGGTGATGGCAGGCTCCTCACGCGCAATTTCGTACAGTCCGCGCAACTCTGCCGGCTGCTTGCCAAGCGCGACGAGCCTGGCAAAGCTGCCCGCTTGCAACGGCATATCAAGTTTTTCGCTTGTTTGCTCAGCCAGAAAATCCGTAAAACGCTCAACCGCAGGTGCGACAGCGGGGCTCAACGAACTGGTGGCAGGTAATAAACGATCCAAGCAAGCCAGAACCTTGGGTACCTGAAAGGGCTTGCTGATAAACGCGCTCACCCGTAGCGACCGCACCTCCAGCACACTGTCACGATCTGCACGCCCGGTAATCATGACAAGAGGCACCTGAGTATCCTGCCTGCGGATTCGCTCAAGCAAACGAGTGCCAGGCCCGTCAGGGAGGTTCCAGTCGCAAATCACCAGATCCGCAGGGTTGCTCTGCCACTCATCCAAAGCAGCGTTTACGCTTGTTTTGCAGCTAATTTGCGCCTGCGGGCGGAGGCTGTGGACGATTTGCCGCAAGAGGTCGGCAATCCAGACATCGTCTTCGAGAATCATCACGTGCATCTGTCACTCCTACAGCCTTCATCCAATAAGGCTAGCGCAGCATTTTTTGTTATGTCTGTAGCTATGTATAGCCCCCGGCACCTGCTTAGGTTAATAATAAATTTACTTAAACGCTCGCTCTAAAATTAAAACCCGGAGCAATCAGAGAAAACTTATGACAAAAAACATGAGCACACTTAGTCAAAACCAAAAAACTCATCAACGATTTTTATACGCCCAAACCTGCCTAAACACTACCATCACACTGACACATCAAACATATTCTTTAAAATCTTGTCGCTAAAAACAATTAGCTCACGCAATAAATCAACAAGGCTTTCATCAGCCAACATATATAACTGCGATTCTTCATCATCATGAATCAGGCGATGTTCAAGCTCCCCGGCGAACGTTGAAAGAAGCTGTGCCCCCATGGTGCCACACGTACCTCTCATCGCATGAAGCACAGCTGCTGCACCAACAGGGTCTCGATGCTTGGAAAAATCACTTAGCCGCTCAAGTTGATTTAATTGCGAAGCTGCAAAGCTATTCAATACATTTTTTATCAAGCCTAGATTGCCACCAAATCGAAATTTGATAAATTCAAACGACTCGACAACAGAACCACTATCTACCTCTCGCAATGATACAAGTGACATCACCCCGCCACTGATTAGATGCGCCTGCAACCTAGCCACAGACTTAACCAACTCAGCAGGAACAGCCAAACAATCTTCACCTAGCGCACTTGGCGAGTTATTTGACATTCTATAGCCACTGCATTCCAATACGACTCATAAAAAACCCGAAAGAAAAACCAAGAGACTATTTAAAACCAAACTTACCAGAATGAAGCAAGGCAACAAACTCCTCAAAAGCAATAGGCTTTGAATATAAATACCCCTGCATAATCCGGCAACCTAATGACTGCAAGACAGATACCTGCTCCAGCGTTTCAACACCCTCCGCCACCAGCTCCAACTCAAACGCTTGAGAAATCCTCACAATCGCATCAACGATTACCGCATCACTCTTATCGATCAACATGTCACGCACGAAACCTTGATCGATTTTTAAAACATCCAACGGGAAACTCTTAAGGTAAGTGAGACTTGAATAACCCGTACCAAAGTCATCAAGCGCAATACGAACCCCTAAAGCTCTCAATGATGACAGCAACTGCTGGGTTCGCTGTATGTTCTTAGCAAGTACGCCTTCGGTAATTTCCAACTCAAGAAAGCACGATTTAAGGCCTGACACCTGCAGAGATTCCTGCACCATCTGCAAGAATGACTCCTCCCGAAACTGCACAGCCGATATATTGACGCTAACAATAATATTGGCGCCTTGATCTATAAGCGATTTAGCATCAAAACACGCCTGCTGCAGCACATACTTTCCTAACGGAATGATCAAGCCGGTTTCTTCAGCCAATGGGATAAAATCTGCCGGCGAAATTAACTCACCATCTTCACCACGCCAGCGCAACAAAGCTTCCATACCAACAATCTTGTTTTCATCAGCAATTACTTTGGCTTGATAAAAAACCTCAAAAACCCGAGCATCCAATGCACTGCGCATGTGCTGTTCAAGTAGATGGCGCCCACGTGTAGACTGCTCAATATCTGCAGAAAAAAAACGGTAGCGATTACGCCCATCGACTTTTGCTTGGTACATTGCGGCATCAGCATGGCGATATAATGATTCAGCATCATGAGCATCATCCGGATATAGGCTTATTCCGATGCTGACACTCAAGTCATAGCGACTCCCTTGAATTGAGAATGGAGAGTTAATAGCAACTAAAAGCCGCTCAGCAAAATCACCGACTGCGTCAAAACTGGAAATCTCGGGCAAAAGAACAACAAACTCATCACCACCCTGCCTACTTACCGTATCCAAACTTCTTGACACCTCCTCTAAACGATCTGCAACATCCTTAAGCAAAGCATCGCCCACTGAATGGCCTAACGAGTCATTGAACAGTTTAAAATTGTCCAAATCCAGCAAAAGCATAGCCACGCGAGTATTGTTGCGACGCGCTTTCTGCAAAGCCTGCTCAGTTCGATCCTGAAGTAGCGCGCGATTTGGAAGCCCTGTTAAAGCGTCATGATTAGCGAGTCTTTTAGCTGCTTCGTGCAGAGCAAGGTGAACCTTTATGTGCGCCCGAGCCACTTGAGCATTAAGGGGTTTATGAATGAAACCAATGCCACCAGTCTCAAGCGCACGAAGTTCATTATCGACTTGAACGTGGGCCGTTACGAAAATTATGGCCGCATCACATAATTTGGGATCAGCTTTAAAAGCTTTACAGACAGTAAAGCCACTCATGCCATCAAGCTCAATGTCGAGCAGAACTAAATCAGGCTTGTGTTGATTCGCGAGGGCAAGCGCAGAAGGTCCATCACTAGCCAGATAGACATCTCCCAAATCGCGCACCATCTCACGCAAAACGAGAGCATCAATTTCCTGATCTTCGACAATAAGAATGGTAGGTCTAACGCCCATTCCCGATGTGCGGAGCTGCGGCCTTAAATCACTCAATTGCACTCCATGGCATTCTGCCCATCATTTACAGCGTTCCTCTCTAGAAACGGCTGGTGAGTCTCTCATTAAAAATTTCAGAAAACACCACATAACACAATCACTACGCCAGCATCGCTGCACGGTCTTGGTGCCTCGGAGGCCGAGAGGCCAGCTAAACAGTACGGCGATCAAAGCGTCACAGACAAGCTTGCACGTAACGCTTCACTCTCAACTCTAGTAGATGGGTCGGTAATAGCGACTCCATCACCCGCATCCAGCAACACCTCATGAATGGGAAAGCCCAGCCACAGCCGCGCAAAAGCCTCTTGTGTTTGGCCGTATCAGTCATTTTTGTAATGAGAAACGCTACAGAGGCTCTACAGCCACCCGCCTTATTCGACCTGAGATCATAGGATCAAAGTATCCGTCCGGCCAGTGGGCTCAACATGTCGCAAAAACGCCATTTCAGGTACACGTCTCTCTCACGTGTCGTTAGCCGCGACACGTTCACATAGGCGAGCACACCTTGGTGCCCCAACTGTAGGCCTGAACCACAGCCTTCCAAATCGTCAGGCCCCATCGTGGCCCCCCTAAGGTTGGGCGTCACATCTTAATGGCTGCCCCCCCCCCGGTGGATGTGGGCGGTCTACTGGGGTATTTGGATTTCCTCAAGATCGTCCTGCAACCGGACTCAGACCAAGCCAGCTGCGCACTGGACTTAACTGGACAGAAACTCACTTCAACCCCGAGTTGTTTTGTCGCAGCGCAACAAACGTCGTGCACCGCGTATCTGAGGAGGCTTATAGGGGGCGGCGGAGCCCCACTCAGAACATCAAAAGCAAAGATAGACGCCTTGCAATCATTAAATTGGACGGAAAGTTAATATGAAAATAGACGCCAACCTAGTACAAAGGTAGACGATCACCCACACCGCTCCTACACTGCGCCAATTGCATTCCGTATCAGGTAGACCCGTGACCACAAATCTCCACCCACGCTACCTGCAGCAGCAGGTACTGGATGCCCTCAGTGATACCCCTGTGGTGTGCATTCTTGGCCCGCGCCAGGTCGGTAAAACGACCCTGGCCCGCCAGTTGGAACCTGGACGCACCTACGTCTCCTTCGACGACAGCACCATGCTCACCGCAGCACGCTATGACCCTGTAGGGTTTGTGGCAGGCCTTCCAGAGCGGGTGATACTCGATGAAGTACAACGCGTACCCGAGTTGCTGCCCGCGATCAAACTCTCTGTCGACCATGACCGTCGCCCTGGCCGCTTCATCCTGACGGGTTCAGCCAATCTGCTGTTGCTGCCCAACGTACAGGAATCGCTAGCTGGGCGAATGGAGGTGATCTACCTCAACCCGCTTTCGGAGCAGGAAAAGCACCACAGCGACTTCTCTCTCCTGGAGGCTCTACTGACCAACCAGATCAAGCCTGCCATCACAGGCGTTCAGCCGCCTGTCACTGGCATAGCTGAAGCAGTCGTAGGCGGTGGCTACCCAGAGCCAAATACAAGAACGGAGAACCGCGCCCGCCAATGGTACCGCCAATACCTGAACGCCATTATTCAGAGGGACGTACAGGACATTGCCAACATCCGCGACGGCGATGAGCTGCTTCGTTTGCTCCAACTCATTGCACTGCGTACTGGCAACCTGATCAACATCAGCAACCTGATGCAAGACATCGGTTTGCAACGCGACACCATCAGTCGCTACCTGTCGGTGTTGGAGCGGTTATTTCTGGTGAGCACCCTACCCGCTTGGCATCGAAACGAAGCCAAGCGCCTGATCAAGGCCCCCAAGATTTACGTCATTGACTCAGGATTGGGTTGTTCGCTCACCGGACTGAAGACAGCCGATTGGAACAAGCCTGATAACGCCTTTGGTGGAATGCTGGAGAGCTTTGTCGTGCAGCAACTGATCTGCCAGGCAGGCTGGTGTGACACCGAGTTGCGCTTTTCTCATTACCGCGACAAAGACCAACTCGAAGTTGATCTGGTCATCGAGCAAGATGACCGTCTGTGGGGTGTGGAAGTGAAAAAGTCGGCATCCATTCAAGGGCGTGATGCTCGGGGTCTTGCACGCTTGGCCGAACAGGCTGGTCGCAGCTGGCAGGGCGGCATGCTCCTGTACACGGGCACCAGCACACTGCCTTTGGCGGATATTTCGAACGCCTTTGCCGTCCCCATGAGCCAGCTGTGGAAGAAAGACTAGCGCCGCGGACTACTCATATTCAAACGTCACCGAATCAACCCAGTTTCATTGAGATGTTCGATGACTGCTTCAGGCTGATACAAGCCTTACCTGGCCGATATCGGCCAAAAGCGGACCGATATGCTCTATTTTTGCTTGCCTCACTATTAGACTTTGAACTCTCAGGGGAAAATGGGCTTTCTCAGTTCCCGATCCCGTCATGCTGGACAGCAGCTTCCGTAATGGTGATAGCAGCGTAGGCTGCCACCTTGACCATGAAGGCGATTGTCGTGGTGGCGGGCGGTATTGTGCGCTATGAGTCAGCCTATACTTTTCGCATCATTTTTAGCGTAGTCAAAGACAACCTGGTTGCGGCCACGGCGTTTGGCTTCAAACAAAGCATCATCTGCCAGTTTGAGTAGTGCCTGGAAACCTGAGCTATTGTGTTTGTAGCTGCAAGTGGCACCAATACTGATGGTTAAGTTGACCTGATTACCCTCAATAACACGGGCTCGAATTTCAACTTTTTGACGCAAGCGTTCAGCAATTGCTCGTGCTTCTGCTTCAGTGGTGTCGGTCATCACAATAGCGAATTCTTCCCCACCCATACGACCAATAAAATCGGTTTTGCGCAACTCTATTTCCAGTGCGCGGGCGACCTGTTTTAGTGCTGCGTCACCAACGGCATGACCAAAGGTGTCATTGATGGATTTAAAATTATCCAAATCGAGCATCATAATTATCACCGACGAGCTGACGGTGTCTTTTGCCATATAGGCGGAGGCTTCACGTAAAAAATGGCGACGATTGGGTAACTGTGTCAGTTCATCTCTGTTTGCTTGCAACATAAGATTTTGTTCGCGATGAACAAATAACAGCAACGGCAACAGCATACTCGCAATGGTTGTCAGCAGTAGGTGACTGATGAGTGTTAGCTCTAAGTAGAGTTCTATGTGGCGCGTTAGCGGTAGCTGCCATTGATCTATATAGAGTGTAATTTCTGCAAACATGGCTAGCGCATGCAGCAGCAAAACGCCCTGCAGTAGCCTGGATATAATGCGCTGCATTGTATTTAAATTAAGCAGCGCAATACACCAAAGGCATGCCAGTGCTATCGCTGCTGCCGTTAGGATCGGCGCGCTGTATGACAGCTTATAAGTAAAAAACAGGAGCGTGGTGTAAATCGCAAAAATACTACCAAGCATTTTTTTCGGCAAGGCTGTTTCGGTACCACGAAAAAAACGCAGTAAACCGGTTGCAATCAGAATGGGTGGTAGGGCGAGTAAACTGTGGGCAAGCCAGACACTGATAACAGGGGTGACTTGATACAGGCGAGACACCGCAAGCAGGCTGGCAAAAATAAAAATAATGCATGACGCAGCCCAATGGTTAAACGCGGGCTGGGCTATATTTAACCTAGCTAACAACAACATATAACCTGCGACAATTCCGTTTATGGTAAGCACAAGTGGAGTGAGTATGGTTAAGTCTATATCAGGCATAATCTTCTGCTAAACAAAAATAATTAATTATGTACCAGCGAAGCCAAAATTGGCCGGCACTTCTAGGGAAGGTCTGAAGTAGCCGGATATTTCGCGCCAACTTCAGCCCTTGCCGATTTTGAAAGCGGACAATCGATCAAAAACCGGACAGATAGCCCACTCAATCCTCCTTTTTTGGCCGTCGCGAGCATCTCGCAACGGCCATTTCCCATATTACAGGCGCACCTCTCCTGCGGTGGCAATCAAATGTCGACGTGCCATCCACAGGTTCGACAGTGCGAACAGTGTCATCAGCTGCGCGGTGTTCTTGGCCAGGCCGCGGAAGCGTACCTTCACGTAACCGAACTGGCGCCTGATCTGCGGATTCCACGGTCATCTGGCCACCCATTCCATGAGCATCTGACCACCGATTCCACGCTGATCCGGCCACCCATTCCACGCGCATCCGGCCACTGATTCCACGGCCATCCGGCCACTCAACC
>NZ_JAAQXA010000032.1:0-17015 GCF_012985775.1 Pseudomonas sp. WS 5011 | reverse complement strand
GCCAGCCCAGCTAGACCGCCTGATGGAGCGGCAGAGGCCTGGTCATCGCCCGACGGCCATGGCGGCTGGCTGCTTCGGGGGCTTGCCTTGGGCAGGGCTGCAGCTTAGGTTGATGACATTGGGCTAAAGGTGCTGCCAATGCCAGCAGTTTTAAGTTCATTCCATCCCCCATCACAGTAATTTCACAGGCTCAAAATACAACCAACCAGAGCCGATAGCCACTGGCCATATACTCATTACCATGATTTTCCGGATATGCAATTGTGGCTGCTATAAAGTAACTGCACTTGCTGAGCCTCTTCCCCCGGCTACTTTTCGCCTCAAGGCAGGAATCGTTTTCTCCCACCTTCCGTTAATACTTCCACCCCTTTCCTCCTTAGGCAAAAAACGGGCCAATAAAGCTGAAAGCACTCAGACTGCAGGACTAGAGGACAACACATTTGCTAACCATGTTTAGTTGAACAGCGCGGTAAAATGCAAAAACCGCTGGCCGATCTGGGGCAAAATCCTGCGATCAAAATTGGAGCACAGAGATGAACTGGATCAAATGGGCTGTTATTGGTGTGATTTTGGTTGCGGTCAGTGGGGCTGCGATTGGCCTCTACTACGTCCTACCAAGACATGACGTGGTTGCAATCACTGGCGTTGAAGTAAAGCGAGTTGACGATGACGGCGTCATTAGCGCTGAAAATCTCGCGGATGGACCTACTCGCGATGTGTACTTCATCAACACCGAAGACCCGACCTCGAAGGCGGTAATGGTGTATCGCAATGAAGATACGGGCTGGAGCTTCCCTTGGTACTACAAGTTTGACTCAGCAGACGTCCAAGCAAAGGCTCAGGGATACTCTCGTAATGCCGAGCAGCTAGCGCTTATCCGATACTATGGCTGGCGGATTAAGATCTTGTCCGTATTCCCTAACATCACTCACGTCGAAGCTACCAACACCCGCGAAGAGCCCTTCCCCTGGTTCAACACGATCTTCTTCAGCGTCAGCACTTTGCTGATTCTGTTTGCGGGGTTTTTCCTGCGTCGCCGATTCAAGCGCTAGTACTGAGCGGGTTGGCTGACTCAATCCGAGGGCCCTTTTTGAGGCTGAGTCGAGCTTGCTCAGAGAGTCTGAGCTGGGAAAGCTGATCGGTTCGGGTTTGCCTCGCCGTACCTGAACATCAAATCGCTGAAAGTCCCCAAGACCGATGTGGAGCCTTTCAGCCTAGATGAGGTGTTGCAGCCGAACTGATAGTCCGTGCGACCATCGTTATCGAGGTCAACGTCCGCAGCGAATGCGGGAAACGACATAGCGCATACGAACATGGCAAGGCTAATTAAGCGCGGAATCAACAAAGACTCCTTCCTGAATTACCGTAACTTCTGACCCCGGTTATGCATGCTCGTTCGTTACTATAGAGTTGCATTTTCAAAATGCTTTCACCTGGTGCGACGCTGAAGCATCAGCTTTATCGGATAGGGAGTATCGACATGGGTTTGCGCTTTTCCAAGCGAGTGACATTGCTGCCAGGTGTGCGGATCAACCTGAGCGGCTCTGGAGTGGGTCTTTCTTTGGGCCCTCGCGGCGCTTCTGTAAGCGTCGGGCGAAGCGGGGTTTATGGAAACCTTGGTATCCCAGGAACAGGCCTTTCCTACCGTACCAAGTTGTCGGGCGGCGCTGCTCAGGGACGATCTTCCTCCAGGCAAGCCACTCAGCCGGTTCAAGTCATCGTCACACTCAGCGATGATGGCGAACTCAGTTTCAGAGACGAGACTGGTGCCCCAGTACCACCGGCAATCGTTAAGCAGTTCAAGGCCGAGAATCGGGATGCTATCCAGGGCATGCTCGAGTCTGCTGCCGTGCGGATGAATGAAGACCTCGAAGCCTGCCTGAATATCCACATGGGCACACCGGCCCCTGGCTCCGTAGTCCCGGCTCCGGCTGCCTTCGCTGAATCGAGCAAGCCTGTAGAGCCTCCGCACCAGAAGATTGGCTTCTTCGATCGTTTGTTCGGCAAGGCGGCTGCCATCGAAGAGCGTAATCGTCAAATCTCCCAGGGCTATCAGAAGAATCTCTCTGAGTGGTATCAGGAGCAGCGGACGCATGAAACTCGCCGGGCTCAAATCGTAGATGCGATGAAGCGTCTACCTCAGAATGATGTGCCGGCAATGGAAGTCGTCGCCGAGTACCTGCTTGATCGAACAACCTGGCCGAGAGTGACAAACATCGGCTTCGGGATTTCAGCTTGTGGCCGCGTAGTAGGCATCGACCTTGATCTGCCGGATGAAGACGAGATCCCAGCCACCTCGGCTGTCGTAGGGAAAGACCAACTCAACTTCAAGAAGCGCTCTGAAGCTCAATCCCGGCGTGATTTTGTTTTCCTCGCCTATGCCTCTGCATTCCGTGTCGCTGGCGAGCTTTTTGCCGGCCTACCGACCATCGATAAGGTCGTCATCTCCAGCTACGTCCAGCGCAAGTGCACCGGTACCGCACAAATCCGCGACGAGTACGTCATGTCAACCATCATCGACCGAGATGGTTGGAGCCTGATCAACTTCAGCCAACTGAGTGATATCGACCCGGCATCTACCATTGGGATGTTCCCGCTGCGCGTGAAGCTGGATCGGTCATCTCGGCTGCAAGAGATCACGCCGTTCGAGATGTCCGACTCTTACGCCTGAGCCAGCAATCGATTTATTCTGAACGTCATGTACAAGCCACCTGCTGCCTCCACTGGGCAGCAGGTTCCTCTGCCTCTCCCCATCCCAATCCGTCACCGCGCCTGAATCCCTTGCCGTTACTGTATGGCCAGGACTAGGACTCACTGCGGTTTGGCAACCCCCACTCACGTCGTGGATCGCTGCCAAAGCGTGAGATACTTAGAAAAGTAGGGTTTTTTATGTGAGCGGATGAAATGATCTGGTTTCTACAGGGACAATCGAGTCAGCGTGATGTTATTGCCGGTGCTATGGAGGCCATTCAGGGGCGCGTCCCCGTTATGGCATCGCACCGCCAAGTCCGCCCCGAGGTAACCGAAGGTGCGGATATCGTCCTCAAAGAGCCTGACAGCGACAGTGATCGCGTCCAGTGGGCCATCGATGTAGCCAAGCACCGGGGTGTGAAGGTCATGCACGTTGGTCGCGCCGGGCGTGAGTTTGAAGATCGCCGGGGCGAGTTCGAATCCTTGGGGATCGATCTGGTAACTGGCGGGCTCTCGATCAAGACATTCGACCAGGTGGATGACAAGTCGGTATTCACTGCCGAAGCCGAAGCCGCTGGGTTGGCTGTCATCCCGGCAGTGACCGTCAGCAATGCTGCTGAGCTCAAGGCTGCAATTGATAGCATGCGCGGTAAGCACCAAGTGTGCGTAAAACCAGCTCGCGGTATCTATGGCATGGGCTTCTGGCGGCTCGACGCGGAGGCTGATCCATTCCGTTGCTTTGCCAACGCCGGCGATCACACCGTCAATGAGTCAGTATTCGTACAGGCCTATGGTGACAGCGCCAACCAGAAACAACTGCTGGTCATGCCCTATATGGCTGGCTCCGAGTGCTCTGTAGACATGGTGCTGAACAAAGGGAAGGTCATCGCCTATTGCGGGCGTCGAAAGGAAGGCATGTACCAAACCTTCAGCTTCGAAGGCCAAGCAATTGATCTGGCAATTCAAGCTGCCGAGCACTTCGGGTGCGATGGGATCATCAACGTCCAGACCCGTGATGATGCCCAAGGTGTCCCGCATTTGCTGGAGATTAACCCGCGTTACTCGGGTGGCATCGGTTATACCCGGCTTGCCGGCATTAACCTGGCAGGTATCTTCGCGGCTTCTCGACTGGGCTTTGATTGCCCGACGGTAGAAACGCTGTCCGGTGTAATGCTTAAGGGCATTCCGACGCCTGTTCGCGTAGATACCCTGTTTCCGAAGACCCCTTTGACTGCATAATGCCAGTACACGTTGGCACTATCGTGTCTAATTCGTTTAGCTAGAGAGTTCAGGGAAGATGCTCATATTGCCCGCGGGCGCAAACGCGCCACTCAATACATCTGCCACCACATTCACGTTGAGCAGCCAAGATCCCCAGGCGTGGGATCGGGCCGGGGTCGCCCTGATTCCGGTCGATGAGAAGCGTAATCCCTGCGGGCCGGCAGCTTTGCTCGCCGCCGAGGAACATTGGAATGACTGGTTCGAGAGCGCTGGCAACGTCGGGTGCAACTTACGGCTTTCTCAGTTGCCTGCCGAAGCGAGTCGGGTTCTGCTGGTGGTCTACACCTACGACGCGGCATGCCCGCTGGAGTTTGTTCGAAGCCTCGAACTCAAAATCAACGAAAGCATCAGCATCCAGAACTCTCTGCAAGGGATGGGCGAGGCTGCGCTGATCATTGCTGAGTTCTACCTGCGCAACGACCAGTGGAAAGTCAGATCGCTGCATGAGGCCAGCGCCTATGGCCTTGCTGCCTTTGGTCGCCGGATTGGCCTGAGCGTGGATGACTCGCATCCCTCTAAAGGCAGTTCTGGCTCAGGCCGTCCGCGCGACAACGAAAGCTGCGCCTCTGCCACAGGCACTGGTTTCGCCGTTTCCAAGAACCACATCATGACTTGCGCCCACGTAATCAGAGACATGCGCCGTTACCGGATGCGCTCTCTGGCCGGCAACTATGACCTGGAATACGTCATGGTTGATGAAACCAACGACCTCGCACTGCTTCGAGTCGTTGGCAACGTGGATCTGGAACCTGTCGTGTTCAAGGATGGGCCTAGCATCAACCTGGGCGAGCCCGTAGTAGCAGTGGGCTATCCGCTCTCTGGGCTCACCGGCGGATCTGTTGCTGTGACTCAGGGCGGTATTTCGGCCCTGACCGGCGTCCGCTCTGACTCCAGCGTCTTGCAATTCACAGCGCCCATCCAGCCTGGGTCGAGTGGGAGTCCACTGTTCGATATGGCTGGCCAGGTCACGGGGATGGTCACATCGGCTGTGACTGATGCGCAGAACATGAACTTCGCCGTGAAAGCCTGCCTGGCGATGTCCTTCCTCGAAGCGGCGCATCTTGTACCTCAGCGATCACACTCTGGGCCCAGCATGGCCGCCCATGAGCTGGTCCGGAAGGTTCAGTCTTCCCTCTGGATGATCGAGGCTCAGGCCTAAGTAGCCTCCCTTGAATTGAGATTGCCCGCCGTTACGTTCATTGAACACCCATTTTGGATGTCTGCTGTATGAATGATGTTTCCCACAACGCACGAGAGCTAAGCGCCGACCTTTTGAGAGGCCGGCTCTCTGTGCGAGTCACCTCAGCCGATTCTTCGCCTGAAGCTCTGTTCGGTTTCGCTGAGCGCCGCAATCCAAAGCGTGCCTTTCTTTTCGTGTCCAAAGTGCTGGGCCGCCATATCCCGGTCGCACCTTCGGTAATGCAAGCCAGCTTCGAATCGCTGGCGACGAAGATCCCATCTGACCTCCCCGGCCCGGTTCTGTTTATCGGCATGGCCGAAACTGCCGTTGGCTTGGGCGCAGGTGTACATCGCGTATACTCGAAAGGCCGTGATGACACTCTGTATTGGGTCAGTACCCGCCATCCGGTGGGGACTGAGCTGTTTGCTCGGTTCGAAGAAGAGCACAGTCATGCGAGCGCTCACCTTCTCCACATGCCGATCGATCCGGAGCAGCGTGAGTTGCTGATGTCTGCCCGATCTGTCGTTCTGGTCGATGATGAAGCCTCAACTGGCAACACCTTCATCAACTTGCTCTCTGCACTTCAGGAGGCGGGGCTCTCTCAGGTAGAGCGAGTGGTAACCGTCACCCTGACAGACTGGTCCGAGGGCGCTGTAGCTCGCCGTATTGGCTCGCATGCCGAATCGGTGTCCCTGATGTCGGGTTCGTTCCAGTTCGACGAAGACCCGGACGCGCCAATGCCGGATATGCCGGAGGTTGGGACGGTTGCAGCCGGCGAGTGGCCGCTGGTTCCCTCTACCGACTGGGGGCGTCTTGGCGTTACCCATCACATGGATACCCTAGCGCCTGATTTTCGAGCAGCGCCCGGTGAACGCATTCTGGTAGTCGGTACCAGTGAATACGTCTGGCGGCCGTTCCTTCTGGCCGAGCGCCTTGAGAAGCAAGGTGCACAGGTTCACTTCGGTTCCACCACCCGCTCCCCCATTGCCCTGGGGCACGCCATTGGCCATGCACTGTCGTTCTCCGACAACTATGGGCTGGGCATTCCGAACTTCATTTACAACGTGGCACCCGGTCAGTACGACAGGGTGATCATTTGCTGCGAAACCCCTGTGCAATCAGTCGATCCGCGACTTGTTGAGACACTCCAAGCCGAGGTTATTTCTGATGGCCAATAACAAACCGCTCATTTTCGTCGACCTGGACGATACCCTTTTCCAAACAGCCCGGAAGATGGGCCAGGGAGAGCGCTTCCCGGCGACCCTGGACGTTGATGGGAACCCCAACGGCTACATGAGTTCGGTGCAGAAGCAATTCGTTGAGTGGCTGATCGCCAGCGCTGATGTTGTTCCTGTAACAGCCCGAAGCGTTGAGGCCCACAGCCGCGTCAAGCTGCCGTTTACGCAAGGTGCCATCTGTTCTCATGGCGGGGTGATCCTGACACCGGATAACCAGCTGGACGAGCAGTGGCACGCCCAGATGGAGAGCGACCTCGCGCACATCCAAGGTCGCCTGCAAGGGCTCAGTGACACCACCTTGCAGATTGGCACCGACCTGGGCCATTCACTGCGCGGCTGGGTGGTTGAGGAAGCGGGCCTTGAGCACTACGTGGTGACCAAGCGCAATGGGGATGACGATGCAGTGCTTACTGAGGTGCTAGGGGTCGTTAAGTCCCGCGGGCTCTTGGAAGATTTCTATGTCCATGGCAACGGCAACAACCTCGCCTTCCTTCCCCATGCACTGCAAAAGCAACGCGCAGTTCAAGAGTGGATTTCCCGTGATCTGAAGATCAACGGTGAACGCCCTCGACTGGGCTTCGGTGACTCCATTTCTGATCTTGGTTTCATGACCGAATGCCACTGGTGGGCAACGCCGCGTGTTGGCCAGCTTGCAAGCCGAGTTGTGGAGGCGCTAATCCATGATTGAATTCACAACTGTGGGTTCCGGCTCCTATGCCCCGTCTGACGTTCACTTTCTGCTGCGTCCGATGCAGATCGACGCAACGCCGGTTGAGGAAAAGGAACGGCTGATCCAGACCAATCAGCGCCACTACTCGGAAATGATCAGCACTGAGTCTGCCCCTTCGCAGACTCACATGGACCTCTATGCCCGAGCCCTTGCCCAGAATGGGCAGCGAATGGCGACCGATGTGGTCTCCCTCGCCATGGCGCTGAACGCACTATACACCGGCCCCACGATTGCACTGGTCTCTTTTGTGCGTGCTGGCCTCCCGCTTGGCGTGCTTCTGAAGCGCTGCCTCAATGATCTGGGTCGCGATGCCTCTCACTATGGGTTGAGCATCATTCGGGATCGTGGCATCGACACGGTAGCCCTCGAAGCGGTCATCAAGAAGCATGGTGCCGAGAACATCGTCTTCGTAGACGGGTGGACCGGGAAGGGAGCTATCTCTGGTGAAATTCGCCGCAGCCTCGCGGGTGACGCCCGTTTCCCTGTCGATCCACGCCTCGTTGTGCTGGCTGATCCTTGCGGGAAGGCCTGGCTGTCGGCATCTGCCGAAGATTGGATTATTCCGTCTGGCATTCTGGGGGCGACTGTTTCTGGTCTGGTGTCGCGTTCGATCTGGCCACCGGACGGCGGCCTTCATGGGTGTGTGGTCTATGAGCACCTGAAAGATTGCGATGTCACCCGCGGCTTCGTTGATGACATTCATGCGCTGACCGAGAAGGTAGAGAGCGCTCCAGTATCGATGCCGTGGACTGCCGAGCAAGCTCAAGCACTCCAAGCCAGTGCGCTAGGCGTCGTTAATGGCCTCGCTGCCACCCATGGCATCACGAACCTCAATCGCGTAAAGCCAGGCATCGCTGAAGCTACGCGAGCCGTCCTCCGTCGCGTTCCTGACCATGTACTTGTCCGGAGCCGAGATGATGAAGACGTTCAACTGCTGATGCACCTGACGGAAAACACCGGCATCGCGGTAGAAGAAGCCGGTGAACAGCTTGGGCCTTACCGGGCAGTGACGATCATAAGGAAGGTGAACTGATGAAGAAGGTATCCCCATTTGCACTGGGTGCCACCCTGTACATGCCCGCCACCCGCACCGACCTGCTCAGCGTGGTGATGGTTGAAAAGCTGCAAGGCCTGCGTTCACTGGTTGTCTGCCTGGAAGATGCCGTCTCTGAGATCGACCTGGATGTTGCGCTGGCGAACCTCGAAACGCTCCTGATGGACATCGACCGCCGTGGCGGGCGTCCAGAGGATGGTCCGATGATGTTCGTCCGCCCTCGGAATGCCGATATGGCTGCAAAGCTCTCCGCCTGGCCGCTCATGCGCCACGCAGATGGCTACGTCATGCCGAAGCTGAACCTCAGCAACATTGATGCATGGGCTAAGTCGGTCGAAGGTACCGATCTGTATCTGATGCCTACCTTGGAGACCAAGGAGGTGTTTGACCCAACCGCAATGGTAGAACTCCGAAATGCGCTTCTGGAAACCATTGCTGATCGCGTCATCGCGCTCCGAATTGGCGGGAACGATCTGATGGGTTGCCTTGGCCTTCGCCGGCCGCAGTCCACCACCCTGTACCAGACACCGATGGGCTATGTAATTCCCATGCTGGCCGGTGTTATGGGTGCCGCCGGCTTCGCGCTTACCGCCCCGGTGTTCGAGCAAATTCACTCCCAGGACCTGCTCAAGGCAGAGCTCGATCTGGACATGGCCCACGGTTTGGTAGGCAAGACCGCCATTCATCCGAGCCAAGTAGCCATCATCCATCGCGCCCTGCAAGTCTGCATTGACGACTTGAACAGCGCGAAGGCAATCCTCAGCGATGCTGCGCCGGCCGTATTCCAATTCAACGGGTCGATGTGCGAGCCAGCGACTCATCTGAAGTGGGCAGAAAATATCGTTGAGCGTGCCCGCTGGCATGGGCTCCGGACGGAGAGGCCTGCCAATCTCTCGGGCGCACCCCTGACTCTTATCGAGGCTGCTGGCTAATGCAGTATCAGCAACCCAATAAACCGGTTCTATCGGCTTTCGATTTCGATGGAACGCTGACCTACAGAGATAGCTTTACGCTGTTTCTCTGGACGGAATTCGGCAGTTGCTCTTTTGCAATTGGGTTGCTGCGAATGGCTTTTCCGACTCTGAAGTTTTTACTAGGTATTTCAAGTCGTGATGAACTCAAACAACGTCTTATCAACACATTCCTATGCGGCGTTTCGGCCGATAAGTTGACCCAACTTGCTGAGGATTTCTGCGAGAAATCGTGGCCTACCCTCATGCGCAGCAAGGCTTGCGCTGGCGTTAGCGAACAAGTAAATGCGGGCGCGACTGTCACTCTTTGCTCAGCTTCGCCAGAGATAATCCTTCGGCCATTTGCGCGAAGACTTGGGGTTGAGTTAATTGCTACCCGCCTGGAAGAGAGCAATGGGATTCTGACGGGTTTAATTGACGGGCAGAATTGTCGGCAAAGTGAGAAAGTAGCGCGCCTCATTTCGTCTTATGGGGACCTGAAGAGTTTCCATCTTCGGGCTTGGGGAGATTCTGCCGGCGACAAGCAGTTGCTTGAAGCCGCAGACGAACCTTATTACCGGTGGTTTCACTGAATACCGCTGCTTTTATGTGGGGAAAGCAGCATTAGGATCGTCCCACGCAATGGAGAGCAATAAAGATGGCACTTACTCTGACCAAGAATCAGTCGATCTCGCTGGCCAAAACCGCTGGTTCTTCTCTGACACAAGTCAGCATGGGCCTGGGATGGGACCCGGTGAAAAGCAAGGGGCTTCTGGGCAAACTGCTGGGCGGTGGCGGTGAGATCGACCTGGATGCTTCCTGCCTGCTGCTGGATGGCAACAAAGACCCGATCGACGTTGTGTGGTTCCGCCAGTTGGCCTCGAAGGATGGCTCCATCAAGCACAGCGGCGACAACCGCACTGGCGAAGGCTCCGGTGATGACGAGACGATCCATGTGGATCTGAGCCGTCTCCCGGCTGGTGTTCAGTACCTGATGTTCACCGTCAATAGTTTCACTGGGCAGACGTTCGACAAAGTTGAGAACGCCTACTGCCGCCTGATGAATCGCTCGAACAACACCGAGCTTGCCCGCTTCAATCTGAGCCAGAAAGGCAGCCACACCGGCGTCCTGATGGCTTACCTGTCGCGCAATGGTGGCGATTGGCAGCTGACCGCCCTCGGCAATGTGGCTTCTGGCTTCACTGTCCAGGAAATGGCCTCTGACGCTCGCCGGTTGATTGCGTAATGGCGGCCCTGGTACCGGGGGGCAATGCCCCAACTCCCAATGGCGAGCTAACCGTATCGGTCACTTACACTCCGATCTCTGGGGCTGACATTGATGTGTCGGCCTTCCAGTTGACCGGTACCGGCAAGGTGCGTGGTGATACCGACATGTGCTTTTACGGCCAGAAGAGCGTCTCGAACGGAGCGCTCACTCTGGTCGAAAGCAGCCCTGGTCGGGCGGTGTTCAAGGCGAACCTACAACGCCTTGATCCGGCCATCGAGAAGATTGCCCTCACTGCAACCATCTACGAGAACCGGGCCAAGTTCTCGGCCTGTCCATCGCTGAGTCTTCGGATCGAAGGCTCCGCAGGTAGCGAGCCTATCGACGCCTCCCTGGCTACCACCGGCATGATGGAGACCGCCCTCATCTTGGGCGAGTTCTATATCCGCAATGGGCAGTGGAAGTTCAGAGTAGTTGCTCAAGGGTTTGCTGGCGGACTAGAGCCTTTGGCCAAGAACTTCGGCATTGAAGTAGCGGCGGAACCGGCAGCACCAGCGCCGGCACCAGCGCCAAAGCCTGCTCCGGCACCGGCACCGGCACCCAGCAAGATCAACCTCAGCAAGATCAGTCTCGACAAGAACCAGCGCTCGATCAGCCTGGAGAAGAAGTCCGACTTCGGCGAGATCAAGATCAACCTGAACTGGAACCGTGGCAATTCAAAGGGCAGCCTGTTTGGCCTCGGCAAGGCAAAAGGCATCGATCTCGACCTTGGCTGTCTATTCGAGCTTCAAGATGACTACAAAGGCGTCGTTCAAGCCCTGGGCAATGCATTTGGCAGTTTCAGGGACGATCCTTTCATTGAACTAATGGGGGACGACCGGACCGGTGCTGTTTCGGATGGGGAATGGCTCCGCGTCAACGGCAAGCACTGGAACGAGATCAAGCGTATCTGTGTGTTCGCCTACATCTACGAAGGTGCGCCCAATTGGGCATCCACTGATGGCGTTGTGACGATCTACATCCCGGATCAACCTCCGATCGAAGTTCGTATGAACGAGGAAGGTGGCCGACTGGGCATGTGTGCAGTCGCACTCCTTGAAAATGATCGCGGGGCCGTTAAGGTCAGTCGCGAAGTTCGTTTTGTTAAAGATCATGTGGTGCTCGACAAAACCTATGGCTGGGGCCTGCGCTGGTCGGCTGGCTCTAAGTAACTGAAATGCTGAAAGGGAGCCCCCCCCCTTTCAGGTGATGAGGAAATGACATGCTCGATTGGCTGAAAAACAACGTCGAATCGGCCCGCTCCAAGCTCGCCCTTGAGGTCACGAAGTTTAAGAACCGTGACTTCATGGATGCTTTGGTTGCCGGTTGCGCTCTGGTCTCTGCTGCTGACGGGAACATCAGCGCAATCGAAAAGCAGCGCATGGCCGGCTTCATTCAAAACTCGGATGAGCTCAAGGTCTTCGATCTGAAGGACGTAATCACTTCCTTCAATGGCTTCTGCCAGAAGTTCGAGTTCGACGCCGAAATTGGCAAGGCTGAAGCGCTCCGTGCTGTAGGCAAGATCCGTAACAAGCCTGACGCCGCTCGCCTGCTTGTGCGGGTTTGCTGCGCCATTGGTAGCTCTGATGGACAGTTCGACGAAAGCGAGAAAACTGTCTGCCGCGGCATCTGTGTAGAGCTGGGTCTTAACCCCGCTGACTTTGGACTTTAAGGACTCATCATGGAAACAACTAGCACCGCTATCGGCTTTCCGCCGGCGACCCTTGCGGTATTCATCGGCTTGGCTGTGATCGCACTGGCTATCGACCTGCTGACGCACAACAAGGACAAGCCCGTCACTCTTGCCAACGCCTCGATGTGGTCGATCTTCTGGGTTGCCATTTCGATGGTCTTTGCCGGGTATCTCTACATGACTCACGGGCCGGCAGTCGCCAGCCTGTTCGTCACTGGCTATGCCCTTGAGAAAGTGCTGTCAGTCGATAACCTCTTCGTGTTTATGGCAATCTTCGCCTGGTTCAAAATCCCTGACGGCTTGCGTCATCGTGTCCTTTACTGGGGCATCATCGGCGCCATTGTCTTCCGTGGGATCTTTGTAGCTATCGGTACCGGGCTGCTTGCTTTCGGGCCGTGGGTCGAGATTGTCTTCGCGGCAATCGTCGCCTGGACTGCGGTCATGATGCTTCGCTCTGGCGATGATGAAGACGAAGAAGAAGACTACTCGCAGCACATTGCCTACCGCTTTGCCAGCAAGCTGTTCCCTGTATGGCCGAAGCTCTACGGTCACAACTTCTTCGTGAACCGCAACCAGCTTCAGGTTGAACTTCAGAAGCCTGAGAACAAGGGCATGACCCTGGTTCAGAAGGGTTTCTGGTTCTCTACCCCGCTTTTCCTGTGTGTCTGCGTCGTTGAGATCTCGGACGTACTGTTCGCCTTCGACTCGGTACCGGCAATCATTGCCGTCAGTAAGGAACCGCTGATTGTTTACAGCGCCATGCTGTTTGCGATCCTCGGCCTGCGTACCATGTACTTCGTTCTGGAAGCTCTGAAGCGCTATCTGGTGCACCTGGAGAAGGCTGTGATCGCACTGCTGTTCTTCATCGCTGGCAAGCTGGCGCTGAACGCAACCAATCACATCTGGCACCACGGTTACAGCATTGATCCGAATACCAGTCTCGCCATTGTCATGGGTGTACTGGCGATCGGTATCGTTGCAAGCGTTCTGTTCCCAGAGCGCGAAGAAGAAGCGAAAGAAAACGCTTAATCACAACAGCCATGTAAAGGAGTTGTTTCTATGGCACTTTCCCTGCAAAAAGGCGGCAACCTGTCGCTTGATAAAGTTGCCCCTGGCCTCGTAGAGATCATGGTCGGACTTGGCTGGGACCCACGCGCCACTGATGGTGCGGAGTTCGACCTCGACGCCAGTGCATTCATGCTCGGCGCGAACGGCAAGGTTACCGCCGAATCCGATTTCATCTTCTACAACCAGAAAGAATCAGTGTGTAAGTCGGTGATCCATACCGGCGACAACCGTACCGGTGCTGGTGATGGTGACGACGAAAGCCTGGTGATCAACCTTCCGAAGGTTCCGGCTCATGTTGAGAAGATCGTTTTCACCGTTACTATCCATGACGCTGACGCCCGTCGTCAGAACTTCGGCCAGGTAGGCGGCGCGTTCATCCGCGTCGTGAATCAGCAAGGCGGTGCCGAACTGGTTCGCTTCGACCTCGCAGAGGACTATGCAACCGAGACCGCCATGGAGTTCGCAGAGCTGTACCGTCATGGCGGCGAGTGGAAGTTCCGTGCCGTTGGCCAAGGTTATGCCGGCGGCCTGAAAGCCATGTGCGCTCGCTATGGCCTGAACCTGTAACACAACCGTACTCAACAAGGAGCAACAACAATGGCAGTTAGTCTGAGCAAAGGCGGTAACGTAAGTCTGTCCAAAGAAGCCCCTGGCCTGACCGAAGTGGTCGTTGGCCTGGCGTGGGATGCCCGCTCCACCGATGGCGCTGAATTCGACCTGGACGCTTCCGTGTTCGTAGTCGGCGAAAGCGGCAAGGTGCTGAATGACGGCTCCTTCATCTTCTACAACAACAAGAAGTCCCCGTGCGGCAACGTCGAGCACATGGGCGACAACCGCTCGGGTGCCGGCGACGGTGACGACGAGCAGGTCAACGTGAAACTCTCCGGCCTCGCTGCTGACGTTAAGCGCCTGGTCTTCGCCGTAACCATCCACGAAGCAGAAGCTCGCAAGCAGTCCTTCGGCCAAGTATCCAACGCTGCCATCCGCGTCCTGAACAAGGCTGACGGCAAGGAACTGGCTCGCTTCGACCTGTCCGAAGATTCCGCTCTGGAAACCGCGATGGTCTTCGGTGAGCTGTATCGCAACGGCGATGAGTGGAAGTTCAAGGCCATCGGTCAGGGCTTTGCTGGCGGCCTCGGCCCACTGGCTTCGTCCTACGGTGTGAACCTCGGCTAATTGCCTGAAGTACAAAAAACTCCCCCACACCGGGGGAGTTTTTTTGGGAGTACGCAATGTCCAGATTCTGTTACTCAATTGCTCTGGCAGCCCTTTTAGCCTTGTGCGGCCATCTCCAGGCAGCCAGCTTTGATTGCTCAAAAGCATCGACCTTTCAGGAAGATACGATTTGCCAAATCGAGACTCTCAGCCGCCTGGACGAACAACTCAGCGCCGCGTTCAAAAATGCGTTGGCAGTGAGTGATGACCCGGAGGGCCTGAAAAGCTCGCAGCGCGGCTGGCTTCTTAAGCGCGATCAGTGCTTCAACGAGATTTGTCTTCGGCAACTAATGGAGTCGCGCATAGGGACGCTTGAGCGTCAGGTGGCAATGAAGCAACCGGCACCTGAGCCGATTGTGAACGCGCCTGAGATCGCTCCCCCAATGCCAGAACAAGAGCAGTCCGTAGAAACCTACCAGCCGACACCTAGTCCATATCAGGCACCTGCAATCAGTGAGGGGCAGAACTACGGCTACTCATCAAACCTTCCTCCGGAAGGACACCAATCAGAGAAGATGCCGCTGGCGCTCAAGATATTCTTGGTCTTCATTGCGGCGGTCTCTATTGCCTCGATTATCTTGCACCACCAGGGCCGCCTGACCATCTATCAGGACTACACAGACGCTACCTTCACAAGCCTTATCCCTCTTCTGTCTGTCGCCCTAATGTGGCTTCTGGGCTGGCTCGAAGTGCCGTCATCTTACGGCACATACGCGGGTTACGGCCTGGGCATCATCATGGCGATAGTGGTGATCCGAGCGACCTATCTCGCGAATGGGCCCTCACTCTGGTTTGTCATGGCACTGATCACCAAGACGACGATGATCTCGTTGTTCTATCTACTGATGATCGCTCTGATGGCTGGCAATTCTGCGCGTAAGCCGGGTGAGTCGAGACGCGCTTTCGAGAGCCGCAGTCGACGTGAGTCACGAGAGCGAACCGCAGCGATGATTGCCATCACCGCCCTCTTCACTTGGCTATCTGCGTGGCTTTGCCGAGACAGGTACTTCTCTCCATTGGGAGACTACCTGGCAGGCCGGAATCAGCAACAAGGATAATACGATGACCACCCCATCTCAGCTGGCAGTCGCCACCCAATCCAAGGAATAACTGCTCCGGTCACGGCTACGGCATGACCCCTGGTCAACGCTTGTTGCTTGCTTGGCGATTGTCTTCGGGACTCTCATGGGCATGCTCAAGTCCGGTACGCTCTTCGGTGTGGCAACGGTCGCACACGTAATTCTTGCGTATGCCTTCGCGATGATCATGGACTCTGGCAATCAGGTTGAGGGGAAGCTCAGAGCCCTGAAACGCGGCACCGCTCCAGATGATTCTGGTGGTCAGGATTTGAAACACGAAGCCAGCGCTGGTCGTTGAAGTGACGATCTTCCGCAATGCGGAATAAAAAACGCACCGAGGGTTTCACCCCGGTGCGTTTTTTATTGGCCCCGACGTCTCCCCGTCTTCAGTAGCAGCTGGCTTTAGAGTCCTGGGTCAATGTAACGGCTTTCGAGGCCAGTTGAATCCACAGCTGGAAGCGGACGATCTGAAGTGGGCTATAGGTTCATCGGTCATGGACGTACCAATGTCCATAACGCAGCAAGACGAGGCCTCTGGCCGCTGCTGACGTGCCAGCCGAAGCCCGCCATTTATGGAAACGATCCATCTGGGAAGTTACAACGCAGAGCATCGTCTCAGCGTTTCCTTCCCGCCTAAGCAAATCGGGCACTACGGCTTGGAAGAACCAAATGACCAGTCATATGGAGAGCCTTGCCTTCGTCATCTGGGGTAACTTCCTAGACAGGCCAATGAACATCACCAGCCAGCACATACAGAAGCTTCAAGCTCGCCTGTTCAGCTTCGATCTCGCCCATATCCCCTTGCGCTTTGCAGGCCTTCCGAGGGAAATGGTCAGCCAGCGCGGTATTCCACTCCGTAAAAACCTCGCCATTTTTGACGCAGAAGAGCTGTTGCCTGACGAGATGAGCGACGGCATTGCCACACTGGCGAACTGGCTCAGGCTTAAACGCGGTACTCCGTCTGGACTAACCTTCGCCACTCGCCCGTTCAGCCTCAATGAGCTTTACCTCATAGCCCCCACCCCTTTTGCCACTTCCAACCGCCAGACGCTGGGGTTGGTGGTGCAGGCACTACGAGGCTTTGAGCTGACCGAGCACATGATGCCGCACCTCGACAAAAAGCAGGTTCTACATATCCCGGACGGAGAGCCAACAGCCAAACAGACCATCGCTGTAGCCAGCTTGGAAACCAAAGATGAAAGCTTTACCGCCGCCATCATGGGGTTGCCCGACCCGGACGGCCTGCACCGTTACCAACGCATCAATCGCCTGATCAACGAACTGATCTCTCGGCCTGATGGCGCTGGTTACTTGATCCTCCCGGAAGTGGCTTTACCACCCCAATGGTTTATGCGTATCGCCGACAAGCTCAAGGGTCGTGGCATATCTTTGATCACCGGGGTGGAGTACCTCCACGCACCGAAAAAGTATGTACGCCTGTTGCCGCTGACCGAAAACTGACCCAGTAGAGGCTGTTCTGCCGACTGAAAACTGACCCAGGTGTTCAACTGCTTCTGCTCAATTTTTGAGCAGGAGAACACAGGGTGATCAGTATGGAAATGATGGGCAAAA
>NZ_JAAQXA010000031.1:0-17340 GCF_012985775.1 Pseudomonas sp. WS 5011 | reverse complement strand
CCGGTTGAGTGGCCGGATGGCCGTGGAATCAGTGGCCGGATGCGCGTGGAATGGGTGGCCGGATCAGCGTGGAATCGGTGGTCAGATGCTCATGGAATGGGTGGCCAGATGACCGTGGAATCCGCAGCGTACGTCGAAAAACGAAAAAACGGAACTTTTCGGGTGCAAATCAGAAGGAAAGGTTTTCCGGAACACAACGCCACTTTTGACAGTGAAGATGAGGCCAAAGCCTGGGCTCAGCAGATGGAAGCCTCGATGGTCGCAGGTCGTTTTGTAGATCTCCGAGAAGCTACAAAAACCACGCTGGCTGATGGTCTAAGAAAATACGTGGATGAAGTAACACCCAGCAAGAAAGGTGCGAAGCAAGAGCGAGACAGGATCAAAGTCTGGCTTGAGAATCCGCTATCCGAAAAGGCGCTGGCAGACATTACATCTCAAGATCTATCGCGGTATCGAGATAAGCGAAAAAAGGATGGGGCTTCTGCATCAACGATCCGCAGCGAGCTATCGATCATCAGCGTTGTTTTCAAGGCATACGACTCCGAGTGGGGTATGTCTGGTCTTAAAAATCCCATGGCCAGCGTTAAGCTTCCGGTAGTAAGGAACGCAAGAGACAGGCGCCTTACAGATCAGGAAATGGAAAAATTGCTGGCCGCAGCGACCGAGAAGACGCCTGAATTGGCTCTTATTATTCTGCTTTCTATCGAGACTGCTATGCGGCGAACAGAGCTTTTGACGCTCACTCGCGAGCAGATCAATGGATGCATCGCAAAGCTGGATGACACTAAAAACGGCACCGACAGAAAAGTGCCTCTTTCTAAGAAGGCAATCGAACTTCTAGCCCAGATTCCTGAGCAGAAAGACGGAAAGTGCTTCAGCTTGCGGCCTAATACCGTGACGAATTACATGGCTTTGATCAGGAAAAAGGCTGGAGTAAGCGATATTAAATTTCACGATATGCGGCACGAAGCGACGAGCCGACTCTTTGAAAAAGGACTGAGTATCGTAGAGGCACAGGTCGTAACGGGCCATAAGTCTCTCACTCAGCTGATGAGATACACGCACTTAAAGCCCGAAGATGTAGCAAAAAAACTTGGCTGATTAAGCATAGTAAACGGGCGGAATTCTCCTCTTTCTGCCCGGTTTTGCTTTCGGCGTAGCTGCTGGCGGCACTGCTTCTGTAACAGAAAGCCCGCGTATAAAAGTCATAACGTCCGACTTTATCCAAGCATGCTGCCCGGCAATCTTAAAACTCGCAGGAAGCCATGGAACTCGCCTCCGCAAACCCTCCCTGATCGAAGATTCTGTCTTACCCAGCATCGCTGCCATGCCTGCTACATAGATAACTTCGCTCATTAGAAGCCCCTCCGTGTCGTCATTTCGACGTACTTCTGGAGTTCCTGCACTGAATAAAGGGTGATTTTGCCGCGTTTATAATGCCCTGGAATCTCGGGGATCGACGCACTTCGCCACCTCTTGGCTCGCCATGCAATCAGCGTGTTGACTGATACACCGAGTATTTCTGCTGCTGCCGTCTGTCTCACCAGATCGTTTGGAAAAGTATACATACTGATAACTCACGCAAGACCGAGAACCCTTTTTCCCTGTCAATTGAGACCAATCAAAACACTGGATGAGTAACCAGTCAACGAAAAAAGCAGCGGCAAGTATTGACATTTTGCCAATAATCCGAGTGACAGTATAGAGATGGTATACTCTCGACACCAAAATCGATCAAAAAACACCCAAAAACCCCATAAAACTACCGCTCATCGCCATTTCGCATCCGACGAACGGTAAAACGCAGGCAAGAAAAAGCCCCGCAGTGTAAGCCGTGAGATCTGCGGGGCTCGTACATCAACAACAAGAGAGTGTATAGACAAGGAATTGGGCAATGCCTACATCTTTATAATAGCACAAACATTAAGTAAGTGTAGCTTTTTAGTATCATTTCAACAAATAAATCAACTTTTTTGAGCACAAAACCCACAACTTTGAGAACAATAGAAAATCATTTGACGGCAAACTAAAGCGGTTTTGCTTTCAAACAAGGGCGGTTTTAGTTGCTCTCAAAAAGGGCTGTTGTTTTTAGTTGATTGTTGGGTGGTTGTTATTATGTTTTGGGGATTAAAAAAGCCCCTTAGGTTAGGGGCTTTGGGTGGTTGTTGGCTTATTCTATGTAGATATTGCCAATCTCGTTTTGTGCTGGAAACCCGTTAGTGCCTGGTTTGTATTTAATGCGGGCTTTAACTATCTTCCCTGAGAGTTTAATCATGTCCTTGATGCTGTTAATTTCTTGTTTAGATGCCTTCTTTGCTCTGTCTGCGAGATCTTGGCTTACTTGAATTGCTTGGTCGCTGTAGCCGGTTCCGAAGAGTGTGTGCCAGAAAATTGCCCCGGCATGTTCTCCTGAGATGATTTTGCAGCTCAGTTTTGTTGTTTCTTTGCCGGCTTTTTCTATGTTTTCGGCCTTGTAGATTTGAATTACGGCGTCATGCTGGGCTACTGCACCAACGTTTTTGCCGGGTTTGTTGATGATTTTGAAGTCTGATTTGACTTTCCTTCTTAGCCAGCTGATGTGAGTTTTAACGAAAGATCGGGCCGATCTAATACGCGCTTGCTCCAAATTCTCGCCTGGTTTTGGCTTGTGCTTGTTGTACTGAGTATCGCGGAAATACTCATCGCCCGCATTTTCTTTAGCGTCAAAGTCGATGAGGCGCTGGAATATTTCTTCTTCTGTCGAACCTCGGAACATTGCGCCAAGCAGCCTAGTTAACTCATAGGATCTGCCGACAGCGCCTATGAAGGTTCCGGACTTTCGTGCTTTGGAAGTTGATGCGTATTCGATGTCTTGACCGTATGTGGACTGTCTAATTTTAGTTTCATCAACGTCCAGAGTATTGCCAGGATTGAAGAAACTGATGGCTCCGTTAAGACGGTCAGGGTGCACTGTGAATGTGTAGTAGCAGCGCGATAGCTCGTTCTTCCAGCAGCGATCAAGGACTTTAGAGAAACGACCGTCTAGGAACTCGTCAAAATCCTCTACCAGGGCTGACATGATGAATGGATATTCTTCCGGGTAAACTGGGCGGCTAAAGGGTATTAGGAGGCGGAAACGAGGGCATTCAGGGGTGTTTGAGTAGCTAGTATAAACAGCGTGCTCAAGTCCCATATCTATCGCCACGTCCTCTATTTCTTCGAGCGTGATGATGTCGTCTTCGGGCTTTTGGTCGATATCGAAGACAGCTATATGCATCTCAGAAACGTTGTCGGCAGTGCGGCTTGGTAGTCTGAAGGCGCCTGGTATAAATGTCTTACCGACTTTTTCTGGGCTTACTCGCATGTCTGCAAGCTCCGTTTCGAAGAAGCTGTAGAAATTGTCGGCCTGGCGATTTATTACTTCGACAGTGTGTGCAGTTCTTTGTATCGCGTACTTAAAGGTCATTGTATTTACTCTTGTTGTTGTCTGGTTCTCATGCCAGCAACTACATTATTACAGTGAGATTTTTATTGCGCAATACCCCGCACTATGGACACTTACAGACATTTACATATACTTTGGGACATTTGCGGAGATATAGGGATAGTTTGGGATGGTTGCGGGTTGCTGCATTTCTAGCTTTTCATTTTTAAGAGTTTTTAAGAGCCGGAGAAAGCCGGGCAAGGGCATGCGCGCGCTGTGTGCTTTCAAACGCATTACTACATCATGTATCAAAGTATGTGTGTCTTTCCATACATTGTCCACGCGCTATACTCGCTCTACACCTTAATAAGAAGAAAAGAAGAGAAGGTGCGCTCCATGCTTGTGCCTGGGATCTGTTTCTTTTCTCCGGTTTTGTAAAACTCTTAAGAATGAAAAGCTTGTTACACTATAAAAGAAGCTCGGCCCGCAACCTGCTAACTCCGCATATATCCGCATATATCCGCATATATCCGCATATATCCGCAAATATCCGCAAATATCCGAAAGTATATGTAAATGTCCGTAAGTGTCTATAGTAATGGGTATTGCACTATATAAAGCTCACTGTGATACTAGAGTTGCTGAGGTGAGACTCAGCATCAACCACTTAGAGTAATAACTATGTACGCACTAAATACAGAAATTGACGGTTTCGAGACAATCACTACTGCTGACGTTTTAGCTAAAGCAGTATCACTTAAGGCAGATTACCCAACTACGAAAAGAATAATCGGCGTAGAATCAGGCGTAATGCCAGCTATCGCCGCTGCTTACAAAACAGCATCAGGCATAGCAGAAAAAGGCGTGGTCATTGCTGACAGTATCTACAGTATGCGCAAGCTTGACATAGCAATGCTCATCGCACGTAACGACTCAAGCAAAGAAGCACTGCACCGCGCCGCTTACGAGCTCGCCAGGGACGCTTTTTTAACCGGCGACATTGCGGGCAAGTCTGAAATGCTCGCGCTGGCATCTAGCGAAAGCCCGGCTTACTGCCGCTACTTGATCGAGCGCAAGCTTGAAAAGATGAGCGCAGAGCTGCACAGACGCACTCAGCACATGTCTTCTATATACGCTGACATGTACGCACAAGCCCCTGAAAGCCCAGCGGTCATCAAAGAAGAGATCTGCACGCACGGCGGCAAGTACCTTCTAAACCTGCCCACGGCCTACGGAAAAACTTCAGAAATAATCGACCCGGTCGTCCGTGAGTCAATCGAAATCGGCCTTAAAGTCTTGGTCATCAGCCATCGCCGTTCGATCAACGCAAACATCTGCAACGGCATCACTGGCATGGTCTCTTACGACGAATGCACTTCGCCAGAAATCATCAAAAACGCACGCGCCCTCAAAATCGTCGTCAACTCACTCAGCGCCGACAAGTTCAAAAGCTTCATCGAAAGCGCTGACGTTGTGATCATCGACGAAGCATCTCAAGTCATCAGCCACGTCCTCGGCGGCGAAGTAAAAGCCCGCGAGGCCGTTTGGAACGCCCTGAATTTTGTTGTCAAAAACGCTCCTACAGTCGTAATGGCAGACGCTGACATCAATGCGCGTTGCGTGAACATGATCGGATGGGATCACACGCTGTACAGCTTGAAGCGCGATCACAGCGACATCAAAGTTAAGACAGCTGACATCGAGCATGTGCGCGGTTTGGTTATCGAAGCTGCGATTGAGGGTGAAACGGTGCTTGTCTCTTGCGACGGTGCTAAGTCTGCAAAAGCCCTGGCTGCTGCGATCAAGAAAAAAGCTGGCATCGACGCTCTTGTGATCACTAGCGAAAACGCAAAGTGGAAAGATCAAGCAGCCTTTATCGCTAACCCGAATTCCACGGATCACCAGGTCGTCATCTACAGCCCTGTGATCACTTCTGCTCTGTCCATTACGAGTGGCCATTTCAAAAAACACTTCGGTCTTTTCTCTGGTCAAGTAGTGCCGTCAGACGCGATTCAGATGCTCCGCCGCGACCGCACGGCAGTCGAGTTCATCGTTGGAATGAAGACCCCTGAATACTCCAAGCAAGAGCAACTAGAGGCCATGGAGCGCCGCACAGAAGCACCAACAACGCGAGCCGCTATCGAGGCTGCTGACATCGATGAAAGCTTGAAAGCGGTGCTGATAGAAGCTCTGGACTTTGACATCAAACCATCGGCGTTCGAAGAAATGAGATATGAGCACATGAGCGATGAGGCATGGCTCCGTGACAACATCCAGAACAGTCTGCCAGCAACCCTCATTAGCCAAGGTTTCTCGGTTGACGTGCTGGAGCACAGCGACGAGATGGCCCGCCTGGGCTTCGTAGCAGAGAGCCAAGGCCGCAAAGAAGTGAATGCGATGGCGGCCGAAAAAGTCATGGCCAGCAAGGCCGCAAAAAAGGAAACGGTTGCTCAGGTAAAAGACGCTGGTTCTGCTGATGAGATCGAGCACTTCGAAGTGATCCGTGCACGTGCTGAGGAAGTGATCGGGCTCCGAGAGCTGACCAGGGAAGATGCAAATGTTTGGAAATTTGGGAATGGCGAAGACACAATCAACCGCTTCCGGAAGATGCACGGAAGCGACGGCGATGGTGCCCAAGGCAAGATCTTCACAGCTCTGAAAACCGCCGCTCTGCACATGCTTGAACAAAAGAACTGGACAGCAGAAAGCAGTACCGCACTATTCGACACTCTCAACGCCATGCGCATGGACGTGATCCGCCTGGGCCTGAGCATCGGCAAGGCATCAACCACAAAAGCCAAGCAAGCCGCAGTCACTAAGCTCATGAGTCAGCTGGGTTTGAAGACAAAGAAAGTTAATGGGGGCAAAAGCGGCACTTACTACATCATCAAGAAGTGTTCATATGATCATATGTTGACTTATATAATTTGAGACTTTGGGCTATAGGATGGTGCCCAGCGAGCGTTATTCACTGGTACAACCATGACCGTAACTCATCCAAGTTGGCGACAATGATCTGCTGTGCACTAGCCTTCGTCTGAATCTTGTGGAGGTCGATCTGATAACGCTGCAACACGTACTGAACCAATGCGCCACGACTCTCAACGACTAGCTGACCATTTTGCATGCCGTAGTCAGCTTCGATGACAGCACGCTGTGCAGGCTTCAGGCGTGGGTCAGGTTCTATGATGATGCTGACCTCAGCTAGCCAGTCATCGTCTGCCTCTCGTGCCATTTCTGAATGATCAAGCACGTCTGGGTCACCCCGGAACCGGCTCAACACAAAATCTCGATAATCACGATTCTTTTCGCAATACGCCCTGACATGCCAGCGCATGCCGGTGTAGATGAGTATGTGCGGGACGATCAGGCGCGTTTCCGGCTCTGGGTTAGCCAGGGACACATACTCGCATTCAAGGCGAAGGCCTTCTCGGCAGGCCTTGAGTAACGGTCTCAGTATCTCTGGGCGAACGGAGCGATCCGGTACCTGAAGAACCTCTGTGTGGGCGTACGCCAGGGCAAGGCCTTCGATATGCGGGGCTCTTTCGTGGTTCTGATTCAGCAGGTGAAGGTAAGCGCTTGCACTGTCATCTATGAACAGCGGTTTAAAGCCCTTTGCCGGTACGTAGCCCTTCAGGTGCTTGTCATATGTAAGATTTTTCGGCGCATGTTCCGTAATGTAGGTATTTATGTCCTTGGAGGCCTGCTGTCTGCTGATCCCAAAGCTCTGGATCAGGTGGTTGGTGGTTAGTCGGCCCTCCCACCACGCCACGGTTTCGATCAAACGGTAGCGAAGCGCGAGATCCCAACGTACCTGCTCAATTGACTGCTTGCGTTTCATTGCCACTCCATCTGCATGAAAAGTTTACCTGTTCAAGTAAACACTCTGGATATGTAAAGCTAGGCTACATACAGTCTATCCATGTCGCAAGGAAGCCCTTGCGTGATTGGAGGCTCGAAGTGACAGCACTCTCACAGCTATGGATGGTTACTGGATTGGCCGCAGGCTTGGTCTTGCTGCTTGCGCTGGCCATGTTGTTCCAGCAATTGCGTATTCGTGGGCTGCGCTCAGCTCGGCTGGAATTGCTTAAGCAGGCTGAGGTGATGCGTGCTGAGCGTCGAGAGTTGCTGGATCAGCATGCTGAGCTGCAAGCAGCACTCCGCGCCGAGTGTTCGCATGTCGCTCAGCTGGAGCGAAAAGTCTACCTTCTGGAGACCGTTATTGAGGATGAAGCGCTGCAAATGACGGGGAGGGGCGAATGACTACAGCAATGCTCTTAAAACCCCATGGCGTACGTCAAGAGATCGCAAATCGACTGCTGGCCAAGGTTCCATCTCTGTTCTGGGTGATTGAATCGGCCCAAGTGGCCTTAATGCTGGCATTAACTAGGATGGCCTCTCAAAATACGTCGATTAGCGTATTTGAAGAGAAAGTGTTGTTCGTGAGCAGCCCATACCAAGCCAATTTCACCAAATGCTCATTGATCGTGCCTGAGTCGCGGATCATCGCAGGCCTTTTGTTACAGGGCGTAGAAGGCAGCGACTGGGATAAACAGGTGCGCGACTTAAATGTGCTGCAAAAACGCACAGCCAAAACCGCCGACTCCTACGCCACCTTGGCGCGCTCGCGTCTGCAAACGATGGGGGCTGGTCTATGGGAGTTGGTGCGCGATGGCAGCGCTCCTGTAGCGACGCATGCTGTTCTTGCCGCCACGGTCAAGTTCTCGCCACTATTTGGGGACTTCATGCGTACCGTCGTGCGTGACCAGTTCCGCCGCTTCGCCACCCATCTGGAAGCACGGCATTGGGATGCCTACATCGAAGACAGCCTGCGTTCACAGCCGAACATGCCTACCCTCAGCGACTCCACACGGGTTAAGTTAAGGCAAAACGCCATGCGTATGCTGGCGGAGGCTGGTTTCATCGAGAACACCCGCAGCTTGCGCCTACGCAGTCAGCAGATTGAACCTGCGGTTCTTCATTATTTACGTCAACACAATGAGCAGTACGTGCTCGATTGCCTCCAGGTATGCCCGTGAACGACCTCGACGAACGCCTCAATAAAATTCTGGAGAAGGTCACCTCCGATGACTTTCTCGGTGGTCAAGGTCTGGGCAACGAAGTGCC
This sequence comes from Pseudomonas sp. WS 5011, assembly GCF_012985775.1. NCBI lineage: Bacteria > Pseudomonadati > Pseudomonadota > Gammaproteobacteria > Pseudomonadales > Pseudomonadaceae > Pseudomonas > Pseudomonas sp. WS 5011. Next base: position 8,810 of record NZ_JAAQXA010000031.1, on the reverse strand, counting down.
GTTCTATGCCTTTGACTATCCGCCTCAAGATGAGATGCAGGTGCGTGAGCATGTGCGGTTTCTCGAAGGCGCTATCAGCAAACGTCGCCCAGAGCTGAAGGTTGCGTTCATCAACCTGTTTGAGCTGCTGCTGGAAATGCTCAACAACCGCAAGCTGCTGGATAAGTCCATCGACCTGCAAGCGCAGAAGGGCGACGAGGCTCTGCAAAAAGCCCTCAAGGCACCACTGGATGCAGGCAAGGTGGCCAAAGAGCTGGTTGATCGCTATCCGCCCAATGAGTACGGCTTGCTGGTCATCAATGGTGTCGGCAGTGCCTATCCACTGATCCGCACCCACAACCTCCTGAACAACCTCCAGCCTTTCATGGGGCAGACCCCGCTGGTGGTGTTCTATCCAGGCCTCTATGACGGCCAGTCGCTAAAGCTGTTCGGACAGCTGGGCGAGAAACCTTATTACCGTGCTTTCCGACTGGTGAGCTGAAAAGGATGTCCACCGTGCAAATCAAGAGTCTGTTTACCCGCTCCATTCACCGCTCCATCAATGGCGTGATCAAGGCTGATCAGGATGATGCTGAGTCCGTCTGGCAAGAGCTGGATGAGTACGTCATCACCCGTGAGCTGGATCAGCACCTGCGTAGCTTTTTTGAAAGCTACCTGGCGGCCCTGGACAACCCCCAGGATGCGTCTGGGCGAGTGGGGGTGTGGATCTCTGGTTTCTTCGGTTCGGGTAAATCGCACTTCCTGAAAATCCTCTCTTACCTGTTGGAGAACAAGCAGGTCAGCAAGGACGGCGAAACGCGGCAGGCCATCGATTTCTTCGAGCGCAAAATTGCCGACCCGATGCTCGCTGCCGACATCAAGCGTGCCATCGCCGCCGAGACCGATGTGCTGCTGTTCAACATCGACAGCAAGGCTGATAGCGGTGATGGCCGCGATGCCATCCTTCGTGTCTTTCTTAAGATCTTCAATGAGCGCTTGGGCTTCTGCGGTGATCACCCGCATATCGCCCACATGGAGCGCCACCTGGATGACCTAGGCAAGTTTGCTGCGTTCAAGCAGGCGTTTGCCGACGCGTCAGGTTCCACCTGGGAAGATGAGCGCGACGCCTATCATTTCCAGGTTGATGCACTGGCTACTGCTCTGTCGCAAACCCTCGGGCAGGAAATCAAAGATGCCGACGCTTGGGTGGAACGTTTTGAAAACGACTTCAGCCTCAATGTGGAAAGCTTCGCCAAGTGGGTGAAGGAGTACCTGGATAAGCGCGGCAAGGATCAGCGCATCGTGTTCCTGGTGGACGAAGTCGGTCAGTTCATTGGCCAGGACACCCACCTGATGCTCAGTCTGCAAACCATCACCGAAAACCTCGGCACGATCTGCGGTGGTCGCGCTTGGGTTCTGGTCACCTCGCAGGAAGACATCGATGCTGTATTGGGAGAAGTGCGCGCCTCCAAGGCCAACGACTTCTCCAAGATTCAGGGTCGCTTCAAAACCCGCCTGTCGCTGTCCAGCGGTAACGTCGATGAGGTCATCCAGCGTCGTCTGCTCGACAAAGAACCTGAGCCCAAGGATGCCCTGCGCAAGATCTACCGCGAGAAGGCCGACATCCTGCGCAACCAGCTCAGCTTCACCAACACCGGGCGCACCTATAAAGCGTTCACTGACGAAGATAACTTCGCCGCCGTTTACCCCTTTGTGCCGTATCAGTTTCAGCTCGTGCAGCGCATTTTCGAAAGCATCCGCAAGGCTGGCGCTACCGGTACACACCTGGCCCGAGGCGAGCGCTCGCTGCTGGATGCCTTCCAGTCGGCGGCCAAGGCCGTCAGTGAAAACAACGTCGGCGTCCTGGTACCGCTTTACCGCTTCTATCCGTCCATCGAAGGCTTCCTTGAGGGCGTGGTCAAATCGACCATCGACAACGCCGCCAGCAACCCAAGCCTGCAAGAGTTCGACCCCTTGGTGCTGAAGACCCTGTTCCTCATCCGCTATGTCGATGAGATCAAGGGCAACGTCGACAACCTGATCACCCTGTTTATCGACGAGATTGACGCCGACCGCCAAGGCCTGCGTAAGCAGATTGAAGACAGCCTCCAGCGCCTGGAGAAGGAAACCCTGGTCAGCCGGAACGGTGATGACTTCTTCTTTCTGACTAACGAAGAGCGCGACATCAGCCGTGAGATCAAGGATGTCGACCTCACCAGCGCCGATGAAGCCCGCGAGCTGGGCCAGCTGTTGTTTGATGAAGCGCTACGCGGACAGCGCAAGTTCCGTTTCCCCGACAATGGCAAAGACTTTGGCCTCAACCGCCAGTGCGATCTTCACCCCCTGGGCAACCGTGTTGATGGTGATCTGCTGATCTCGGTTATCAGCCCCCTGGTGGATGACCGAGACACCTGGAGCGAGCAGCGCTGTATTCTTGAATCCAGTCAGGGGGAGGGCAGTGTGCTCTTGCGCCTGGAGGATGAACGCGACCTGGCCCGTGAGCTGCGTCTGTACCTGCAAACTGACAAATACATCACCCGTAAAAACGACGGCACGCTGCCGCATAACACCAAGCGCATTCTTCAGGATCGTGCCGAGGAAAACCGCCAGCGCCGCCAGCGCCTGAGTACCACCGTGGATCGTCTGCTGCGTGAGGCCGAGGTTTACGTGGCCGGCAACAAGCTGGAGACCAAAGCTTCCAGTGCGCCGATGCTGGCCGAAGAGGCGCTCGACTACCTGGTGCGTAATACCTTTAGCAAACTGGGTTACATCCAGCACCTGAGCAGCGACCCACAGAAAGAAATCCAGGCCATGCTGGCCACACAGCAAACGCCAGGTTTGGGGCTGGAAAGCACGGGCGAGGCCAATCCGCGCGCACTGAAAGAGGTGAGTCAGCACATTGAATTGCTGGCGGGGCAATCACGTCGCATCGTCCTGCATGACCTCGCGGAGACCCACTACGGTCGTCGTCCATATGGTTGGCCAGAATGGGAAACCGTATTGCTGATTGTGCGGCTAATGCTCAAGGGCGAAGTCAGCCTGATCGGCAATGGTGGCCCGCTGGCTCCGCAGCAAATCTGGGCTGAAATCTCCACCCCGGCCCGATGGCGCACCACTGAAATTCAGAAGCGCCAACAGGTCGGCTCTGGCGAGCTGCAAAAAGCCCGTCAGCAATTCAAAGAGGTGTTTCAGAAGATCGCCCCGGATGGTGAGGACAGTCTCTATAGCCTTCTGCAAAGCAGCCTGGCCAGCTGGGAGAGTGAGTTCAAACAGTGGCGTGCATTGGCACAGACCGGCCAGTACCCAGGGTTGGATGACATTGACCAGGGCATCAGGCTGATTGGCAAACTCAAAGCCGCGCCGGATAGCTTTGATGCCATTCAGTTGTTCCTCAAGGAGCGCAGCGCGCTGCTTGATCTCTCTGACAGTTACGGTGACCTGGATAACTTCTACAGCAGCCAGAAAACCGCCTGGGACAAACTGGGTGCGGCGCAGCGGGACTTCCAGCCCAACCGGCCCAAGCTGGAGAAAGATGAAAAAGCTGCTCGTGCCCTGGCTCGCATTGACGAAATCCTCAATGCCAAAGCCCCGTTCAATCTCATTCGCGAAGGTGACGGGCTGATCCAAACGATTACCCAGGTCAACGATGGCTTCCTCAAGGAAGCCCATGAGCGTGCAGATGCCTGGTTGGACAAGCAATTAGCCAAGGTCAATGCGGAATTGGATGACCTTCAAGCCAGCACAGATCAGCGCAACAAGAGCCTGCTCGCCCTGCAAAACCTCCGGCAGCGCATTAGCAAACAGCGCAGCCTGGCTCATATCAGCCAGATGCAGGATGAAGCTCGCGACCTGGCTGATGCGGCCATCGACCATCTACACCTGTTGGCTGAACAGGCTGCCGCTAAAGCCAAGGCCGCAGCCAGTGAAGCGGCGGCCAAACCGGTGACATCGGGTAGCGGTAACCCTGGCGTGGCAGTGGCAGAACCCACCGCTCAGTTGGTTAATACACCAGCGGCTGTAGTCGCGCCGGTCGTACCGGTCAAAAAACGCCGAGTTATCGATGCTCAGCTGCTCGCTGGCTCTGGCTACATCGAAACACAAGCCGATATCGACAACTTCCTCGCCAAGCTGCGTAAAGAGCTTGAGCAGGCAGTCGCTGATAACCAGCGTGTAGAAATACGTTAATACTGATCTCATCTGCCCATCTAGTTGGGTGGGCAGGTGAAACAACTACCCCTGAAAAGGATTTCCCTATGCGTTCTTTGATTGCTGTTTGTGCAAGCCTTTTGCTCGCTTCCCAAGCGGTTGCTGCCGAGCAGCCCAAACTATTCAAGTCCTGGGCTTACGATGCTCCCATGTCAGCGTTTACCGAGGCCGATGGCTATTACGATTGCTCAGCAGACTTTGGCGCAAAAGCGCTGTGCACAGATGAAGTTGAGTTCTTAGGCCACACCTTTGGTGCAGTACTAATTCCGTCCAGCGAGCGCTTGCAAGCTGTGATGTTGGCGTCGGAGTTTGATCAAGACGTCTATGTCAAAGCCATTGGCGCATTAGTCAAAGGTTTCACCATGGTTGGCATGCGCGGTGCGAGTGATCAGTTCGACTTAGTTGAAGCCATTCGCTCAAGCGGGAATGTTCAAACGTTCCAAGCCAAGGTGAATGACTACGAGACGCTCAATCTCAATCAAGGCCAATTGACCTACGTCTTTCTTGAGCAGCCCGCCGAGAAAGTGAGAGCGCACAAGACAGCTCACGCCGCTACCGTTGCCGCCCCTACGAGCGCTCGCACTGCTGAGTTGTTTGTCGTGCAAGATGCAGAAGAGTCGGCCTTGCTCATCAAGTTCACGCTGCCCGGCCTTTATCAGCAGCAAATGCTGGATAGCGTCAAACAGGCTCCAGCAGAAGACTTCTGAAGCGCTCACCATCCCTGAATACTGCTGAGTTCGTCGGATACGGCGAGCTTTGGCATAGGGCTGACTAGTCCGCCAGAACCACCAGGCCACGGCCCGCAAGGAATACCGAATGAACCGCTCAGCCCTGAAAAAATACGCCCCCCAGGCTCGTCTCGACTTTATCGAGGCCGTCACCCTGCGTGCCCGTCGCCTCGGCCTTGATCCGACATTGCCGGTCAGTGTCGAACAAACGGGCGACGTATTGCTGATTGCTGGCCAGCCTTTCCCGGTCAGCGTTGCCAAGCAGCGTACGGCTCTGGCTCAGCGTATTCAGCAGCAGGGCTTCAGCGCCGTTGTCGAGGCCTTGGCTTACACCTGGTTCAACCGCCTGGTAGCCATCCGCTTTATGGAACTCAAGGGCTACCTCAGCCATGGCTACCGCGTACTTAGCCACCCGCAAGGCCAGCAGCCGGAGATCCTCGATCACGTGCAGCACCTTGATCTGCCTGGCCTGAACAAGGCCGAGGTTATTCGCCTGAAGACCGCAGGTAATCAGGACGAAGCCCTTTATCGCGAGATTCTGCTAGCCCAGTGCCACGAGCTGCACCGCAATATGCCGTTCCTTTTTGAAGCACTGGACGATGCAACCGAGCTGCTGCTCCCGGACAACCTTCTGCGCACCGACTCGCCCATTGCTCACCTGGTCAGCGATATCGAAGAGGCCGACTGGCAAGAGGTCGAGGTCATCGGCTGGCTCTACCAGTTCTATATCAGCGACAAAAAGGATGAGGTGATCGGCAAGGTGGTCAAGAGCGAGGACATTCCCGCCGCCACCCAGTTGTTCACTCCTAACTGGATCGTTCAGTACCTGGTTCAGAACAGCCTCGGTCGCCTATGGCTAATGGCCAACCCTGGCTCCAGCCTTAAAGAAAAAATGCCTTACTACATCGAGCCCGCCGAGCAAACGCCGGAAGTGCAGGCCCAGCTCGACGCGTTGATCAAGGTACGGATGGATGAGGATGGCGGAACCCTCAATCCCGAATCCCTTACCGTCCTCGATCCAGCCTGCGGTTCTGGCCATATTCTGGCCGAAGCCTACAACCTGCTTCGCGCCATCTATGAGGAGCGGGGTTATCGCCTGCGCGACATCCCTCGGCTGATCCTGCAAAAGAACCTATATGGCCTGGACATCGATGACCGCGCAGCCCAACTTGCCGGTTTCGCCCTGCTGATGAAGGCTCGCGAGGATGATCGCCGGTTATTCGATGAAGAGGGAAATCCGCCACACCTCAATGTAATGGCCATTCAACAAAGTACAGGTCTGCCAGATGAGGAAATAGCCCGTGTCATTCTTAATGCCGCTATCCATATTGAAGGTGGAGATGCTTTCCACTCGGGACAGCTATTCGGCGGTGGTCAACTGGAAACTCAGCATGGCTCCGGGCTTACCGTTCTTGATCTGCGCCAACTAGTTCAGCTGTTTGAGCATGGCAAGACCTTTGGTTCGCTGATAAGTGTGCCAGATACACTGAAGGCCAAGCTTGGCAAAATTGTTGATCTGCTTGCTACAGTGCGAAGCAAGGGAGATGACTTGTCGCGTAGTTATGCGAGTCAGGTGTTGGAGCAATTTGCCTGGCCGGCTAGTTTGCTTGCGTTGCAATACGACGCGGTGGTAGCGAATCCTCCATATATGGGACAGAAGGGGATGAACTCTGACCTGAAAGAGTTCGCTAAGAAATCATATCCGGATAGTAAAGCTGATTTGTTTGCAGTGTTCATCGAAAGAGGATTTTCTTGGTGTCGGCATGGCGGTTTCCATAGCATGGTGACCATGCAGAGCTGGATGTTCCTGCCTACTTTTGAAGGGGTGAGGAGAAAACTTTTAGATGGGAAGATGCTTTCGTCGCTGCTGCATATGTCAAATGGCGTGATGGGTATTGCGTTTGGGACTGCGGCTTCAGTTTTTTTGAATTCAAGAATATCCTCAGGTGTCGGGAGCTTTTCATATTGCGCATTATCAGATCTTGACGAGGCTGGGAGGCCCTGTGAGTTTCCGGTTAAGAATGACAGGCTTAAAAACTCTACTGTAGAGCGTTTTTTTGAGATACCAGGTTCTCCTGTGGCTTATTGGGTTGGAGATGAAGTATTTACAGTTTTTTCTAGACTTCCCAAAATATCTGAATGCGCCGATGTTAGGCAGGGAATGGCTACAGCTGACAATGGGCGTTTCTTAAGGTTCTGGTACGAGGTCAATAATTCCAAATGCTCATTTGGAGTTTCAGGTAGGCAGCAAGCTAAAGAGTCGCATTCAAAATGGTTTCCTTATAATAAGGGAGGGGCATTTAGGAAGTGGTTTGGAAACAATGATTATGTTGTGAATTGGGAGAATGACGGGGAAGAGTTGTGGTCGTTCCGTCCTAATTCCGTTATAAGAAATCCGGATTATTATTTTAAGGAATCTGCGAGCTGGACTCTCTTGGGGTCTTCGTATTTCGGGGCAAGATATTTTCCTGAGGGATTCATATTTGATGTAAATGGCATGAGTGCATTCTCGGTGAGGTTGGGTGTTAAAAGTATTGTTGCCTATCTTAACTCTGTTGTTAGCTCGTATTTTTTAAAAATAATCAATCCAAGTATGGCATTTCAGGTTGGCGATATTATGAGGTTGCCGGTCGCTGATGTTCTTTTGAGTGGGGCTGGTTTGGATGGAGCAGAGGAGTGTATAAGTATAGCGACTTCAGACTGGAACTCATTCGAAGAAGCCTGGGGGTTTAGTGTCAGTCCAATTGTGGATAAGGCTATAAGTGGTGACTCTTTAGACTCTGCTTGGAGGAGGGTTGAGAGTGATAAGGCTTATAGTCTTAGTCGAATGCGTGAGCTTGAGGTCGAAAATAATAAGATGTTGATTGCAGCTTACGGACTTGAGAGCTTGCTTTCATGTGATGTTGAAGAAGATCAAATTACTCTATCCCGAGCGGATCGCCAAAGGGATATGCAAAGTCTGGTCTCTTATTCTATCGGCTGTATGATGGGGCGTTATAGCCTAGACGAGCCAGGTTTGGTTTATGCCCATGGTGCCGGCGTAGATTTTGATTCCTCTCGATACAAAATGTTCTCGGCAGATGTCGACGGCATAATTCCTATTACTGACGAATCTTGGTTCGAAGACGATGCTGCTGAGCGCGTGCGCGAGTTCGTCCACGTGGTCTGGGGTGACGAAACCTTGGTGGAAAACATGGAGTGGCTGACCGATAGCCTGGGCCGCAAGTCCGGTGAATCAGCCGACGAAGCCATCCGCCGATACCTGTCCACCAGTTTCTACAAAGACCACCTGCAAACCTACAAGAAGCGCCCAATCTACTGGCTGTTCTCCAGTGGCAAGCAAAAGGCCTTCGAGTGCTTGGTTTACCTGCACCGCTACAACGAGGGCACGCTCTCTCGCATGCGCATGGAATACGTAGTGCCGCTGCAAAGCCGTATGCAGGCCCGTATCGATAAGCTCACCGACGACATCGACAACGCCACCAGCAGCGCCCAACAAAAAGCCCTGCAAAAGCGCAAAGACAAGCTCACCAAACAACTCGAAGAACTCCGCCGCTTCGACGAAAACCTACGCCCCTACGCCGACCAACGCATCACCCTCGACCTAGATGATGGCGTAAAGGTTAACTACGGTAAGTTTGGTAATCTGCTGGCCGAAGTGAAAGCCATCACTGGCGGCAAGGAAGATTAAGCCTGCCGTCATCCATGTTGTGGATCTTGCTGAGCGTTATGCGCTCCTGATTGTCTATTATTGATAGGAAAATTTATGAGGTAAGCGTCCGGCCAACTCACCTTCCGAACTCCAGCATTAAGGGCGATGGTGTCCGCGTATTTTTAAGCGGACGCGATAGCCCTTATCGCCGGGATTTCCATGCGCCAACGAAGCTCTTACCCCAA
>NZ_JAAQXA010000030.1:0-17638 GCF_012985775.1 Pseudomonas sp. WS 5011 | reverse complement strand
CGGCATCATCTGCCGCACCACCCACTCCCGATGCTCTATCGAATAACGCGCCACACGGCTCTCACTTCCGCCCACCGACCAAGACTCATCGAATCAACTCACACGACAACTATCCTGACGCGGCGGGAAAGCCACATGCTTCGGCAACCGACTTAAAGCGGTTCAGCACTGCTTCACGGCCTTCCCTGATAGGCAACCAGAATTCCCACCAAATGGTTTCGTTTTCATCTGGCGGCAACACTGCGGGATCATCAGTCCACAGGGCGTTGAAAGCTGCGACTCGGATTTCTTGGATTGGATTCAGGAGCGGAGCGTTGCGCGGACTCCCCTTGGAGGTCTCCACCTCCAGGTATTGCCTGACGAGGTTCTCAAAGGCTTTGAGCTGACCATCTGGAACGAATACCGTGGCGAAGTCAGTATTCGTGGCGGGGTCATGACGCAGGTTCATGAGCTCAATGCGCTGAGCGCCTCGGGCAAGGCCTTCGAATGCAAGCGCGTAACCCGGCTCACTCCGAAATTCGATTTGCAGGCCGTACCCACCTTCGGGCCTGTCTCCTTGTCGCATTTGCCTTTCAGATGCTTCGCGCTGCAGCTGAACTGCAGAGGCCATCTGACCGCTTACATGTTGGAGTTGAGCGAGTAGCTTTCCGCCATGAGCCCCTCGATTTGGCGTGGGGTAGCGAGGGTCTCGTGTTGCTGATGCTGTGGATCGGAACCGTTCGGGTAGTCCCTGTCCCTGGAGATGAAAGTGAGGCCGTTGTCCGTTGATCGATTCCGTCATCTAAATGCTCAACTACGTTAGGAGTGCCGTCTCCCGTGGAAAGTCTTCCGTTCTTCAAGGTGCCTTTCCACGTCCTTGACCGCCATCTCGGTACGGTCATGAATGATCGTGTCCTTGATCGCGTCGTCTGCCGCCCTCGCAAGTTCTGCATGGCTGAGCCCCTCTGCGACCTTGCAGAGTTTGTCCCAGCTGCGAATCGACTTGGAAAAGTTCGCTAGTCGATTCTTGAGCACAGCCTTGGTCTGTTCCTGATTGGGCAGTCCGTATTCGATAACATCATCGAAGCGTCGGAACAAGGCGTAGTCAAGAATTTCAGGGTGATTGGTGGCAGCGATGATCAGGCTGTTGGATTGGTCCTGCTCGATCATCTGCAGAAAGCTGTTCAGGACGCGACGGATTTCGCCCACGTCGTTGGCAAGACCACGCTGGGAACCGATGGCATCGAACTCGTCGAAGAAATAAATGCCGCGAGTATCGCGAATGGCATCAAAAATCTGACGCAGCTTGGCTGCGGTTTCACCCATGTACTTGGTGATGAGGCTATCAAGGCGGACGATGTACAGCGGAATACCGAGCTCGCCGGCAAGCGCCGAGGCGGTCATGGTCTTGCCGGTACCAGGTGGCCCAACCAAAAGCAGCTTGCGGCGAGGGGAGAGGCCGTGTGCACGAATCTTCTCGAAGTTGCGCTGCTCATTGATGATTCTTCCAAGACGGGCATGAGTGGCCTCGTCCAGAATCATTTCCGAGAAGCGGGTCTTTGGAAGAGCTACTGACAGTAGGTTACTCAGCTCGCCGCGAGGCTGGCCGATGGGCACCGGCTGCCCGGAAGGCAGACGATTTTTCTTGGCCGAATCAATTATGGCCCGCAAATCCTCTGCAAGCTTCCCGTGACCCTGCTTAGCCTCATGGGCCGCCATCTGCATAGCAACGGCAAGGAAATGCGTGTCATCTCCCTTGATATGCGAGCGCAGAAGCGCTTTCAGTTGTTCGCCGCTAGCCATGGTTTCTACCTTCCCGTAGGGGTTAGTTTAATCGTTAAGACCCGCTTCTGACCTTGAATACGTCAACTTTTATTCACACAAGCAATCAGTGTCTGGCCTGAGTTCAACGCAATTCATTTAACACCGCGGCCCTGCCAAGGGCGGTGGCCATCCAGCTGGGAAGGCTCGCACGGACCGAACCTAGGCTTTCCCACTCCACCTTCGCTAAGTGCCGCCGAAGTTTCTGGGCCGAATTTTCAGCCTGATCTTCACCCACCCAGGCCATCGCCCTGAGCGCATCCCCAGCTGGCGTCGCCCCCAAGGAGAACAGCCAGTAGGGTGCGTGCTGGAAGTAAATTGTCCGTGAGCCGACTACCAACCGCTTACTGCGTCCTGTGGTGAGGTACACCTCTTTACTCGAAGCAACTCGCGTCAACCCCATTGATTTCGCGGCCTGTGCGCCATCGAGCGAGATGCACTGCTTGCCCTGAGCGGCGATTGATTTCACCAATGACTCTGCCGACGGGGCTCTGGCCTGGTCTTTTTCACGCACCGGCGCAACGTAAATACCGCGCGCTATTCGCATCAGTTGCCCGGCTTTAGCCAAGCGACAAAACGCCTGATCAACCGCCGCACGACTACCAAGGTGAAGAAATTCCTTGGGCGCAAGAACTCCACCCTCGCTTAGGGATTGGTTGCGCTCCAAGATCGCTTGCGGGATCGATCGCATATGAAAGCTCGGCTCATATCAATGTCAGATATTTAATTATATTTCTGACATTTGAGCAACAGCCGTTCATCTTCTATCCCCAGGGTTGGGCTAACCGGCTCTTTCTCATTGAGCTACTGGTGTTCCAGGCCGCGCTGAACGTCACAACGGTGCGACGGCTAAAGCGGCACAGCTGCTCGCGCATGTGGAACAGGCGCGAGCAGCTGTCACCCAAAAGTTCTTAGCGTGCGGGCTCAGCCCAGAGGCTGATACGGGTTGCGACAGTGCCGGCGGCAGTTCGAACTGGAGCGTCGTGAAATAAATCGCCCACAGGCCTTGACCTTCCCACACAGGGAAGCTTGAAACTTCTCTTCAACAGAAACATTCAAGGGATATTTCAATGGCTTCCGTTGCCCAACAAGACGTCAATCCATCCATGTCCTCAGTCACTCGCCTGAGCCTGCCCGTCGAAGGCATGACGTGTGCTTCGTGTGTCGGCCGCGTCGAACGCGCGCTGAAAGAGGTCACCGGCGTGCAGATGGCCTCGGTCAATCTGGCCACCGAGCGCGCCGACATCACTTTCACGGGGTTGGCCGACCCGCAGGCGGCTGTACACGCCATCGAGAGCGCCGGCTACACCGTTCGCGAAGAGACCACCGAGCTCGCGATCGAGGACATGACCTGCGCATCATGTGTGGGCCGGGTTGAGAAGGCGCTCGCAAAAGTCCCTGGCGTGCTTGAGGCCACTGTCAACCTGGCGACAGAGCGCGCGCGGGTGCGCCACCTTGCCGGTGTCGCCTCCACGGCCGACCTTGAAGCAGCGGTCGAACAGGCGGGTTACAAGTCCCGACGCTTGTCCGCCGAAACGCCGACTGCGGGCGATCAGGACGCCGAGCGTCGCGAGAGTGAGGCTCGGGCGCTGCGGCGCGATCTGCTTGTTGCATCCATCCTCACCCTGCCAGTCTTCATCCTTGAGATGGGCTCTCACCTCATTCCCGCCCTGCACCATTGGGTGATGGGGGTCCTGGGTCAGCAGGCGAGCTGGTATATCCAGTTCGCTCTTGCCACCCTGGTCCTGTTCGGTCCAGGCCTGCGCTTCTTCCGCAAGGGCGTACCGGCGTTGCTGCGCATTGCACCCGACATGAACTCGCTGGTCTCGCTCGGCACTGCGGCTGCTTACGGCTATTCGGTGGTCGCGACCTTTATCCCCAAAGTACTCCCGCAAGGTACCGCCAACGTCTATTTCGAAGCTGCCGTGGTCATCGTGACCTTGATCCTGCTCGGACGAACGCTGGAGGCGCGCGCCAAGGGGCGAACGTCGCAGGCGATCAAGCGGCTAATCGGACTTCAGGCCAAGACCGCGCGCGTCGAGCGCAACGGCGAGACGATCGAAATAGCGCTCGATCAAGTGGCGACAGGTGACGTCGTGCTCGTTCGTCCGGGCGAGAAGATTCCAGTCGACGGCGAGGTCGTCGAGGGCACCTCTTATGTTGACGAGAGCATGATCACCGGCGAGCCGGTGCCCGTGTCGAAGGGAGCGGGGGCAGAGGTCGTCGGCGGCACGATCAACAAGACGGGCGCTTTCAGTTTCCGCGTAACCAAGGTCGGCGCGAACACGATGCTCGCGCAGATCATCCGCCTCGTCGAAGAAGCGCAGGGTTCCAAGCTGCCGATACAGGCGCTGGTCGACAAGGTGACCATGTGGTTCGTCCCGGCCGTGATGGCGGCGGCCGCGCTGACTTTCCTGATCTGGCTGATCTTCGGTCCGGACCCGGCGCTGACCTTCGCGCTCGTGAATGCGGTCGCGGTTCTCATCATCGCCTGTCCTTGCGCCATGGGGCTGGCCACGCCGACCTCGATCATGGTCGGTACTGGCCGCGCGGCCGAATTCGGCATTCTCTTCCGCAAGGGCGAAGCCTTGCAGGCGCTGCGCGATGTGAGCGTGATCGCTCTCGATAAGACCGGCACACTGACTAAAGGACGCCCCGAGCTCACCGACCTCGTTCCCGCCGAGGGTTTCGAATACAACGAAGTGCTGGCTCTCGTTGCGGCGGTCGAGACCCGCTCCGAGCATCCAATCGCCGAAGCGATCGTCGCAGCCGCAAAGCAGGCGGATTTCACGCTCGCACCCATCGAGAGCTTCGACGCGACACCAGGCTTCGGCGTGTCGGCAAAGGTCGCCGGTCGGACAGTAGCTGTCGGCGCGGACCGGTTCATGACGCAGCTCGGCCTTGATGTGTCGAGTTTCCTGCCAACCGCCCGGCGTCTTGGCGAGCAAGGCAAGAGTCCGCTCTATGCCGCGATCGACGGCCGCTTGGCGGCGGTTATCGCGGTCGCCGATCCGATCAAGGAAACGACGCCCGCGGCGATTAAGGCGCTGCACGCGCTCGGCCTCAAAGTCGCGATGATCACCGGTGACAACACAGCTACAGCCGCGGCGATCGCCAAGCAGCTCGGCATCGATGAAGTCGCTGCCGAGGTCTTGCCCGACGGCAAGGTCGCAGCACTGAAGAAGCTCCGGATCAATGGCGCGCGAGTCGCCTTCGTGGGTGACGGTATCAACGACGCGCCGGCACTCGCAGAAGCGGACGTTGGGCTGGCCATCGGAACGGGAACCGATGTGGCGATCGAGGCAGCTGACGTAGTACTGATGTCGGGCGACCTGCGTGGCGTGCCGAACGCCATCGCGATCAGCCAGGCAACGATCCGCAACATCAAGCAGAACCTGTTCTGGGCCTTCGCCTACAACGCCGTGCTGATTCCGGTCGCGGCGGGCGCGCTCTACCCGGTGAACGGCACGCTGCTTTCGCCGATCTTCGCTGCTGCCGCGATGGCCTTCTCCAGTGTCTTCGTGCTCGGCAACGCGCTCCGACTCAAACGTTTCCGGGCACCTATGACGGTCGAAACCAGCACCGCGAACTCAGTAAACCTGGCGGTATCGACCAAGTCACGCCGGGTGTCCGAGCACTGATCTTGGCCCGAAGCACCTCTGCACTGAACACCAATACAGGTTAAGGAAGGAACTGCATGCCGAAACTTATTCACACGGAGATCCGGGTGACGGATATCAATATTTCACTGCGGTTCTACCAGCAAGCCTTTGGACTCAAGGAAACCCATCGCATTGAGTTTGACGATTTCTCCCTCGTCTATCTGCGCAATTTCGAGAGCGAGGCTGAAATCGAACTCACTTGGAGCAGCGGACAGGCCGAATACAGCCACGGCAGTTGTTACGGTCAGGTCGCGTTCGTCGTCGACGATCTGGGCCTGCATTTCAAACAGCTTTGCAACCTCGGTTTAAAGCCTGCACCCATCAAGGAGTTTAAAAGAGGAGACGAGCTGCTGGCCCGCTCCTTTTTTATTCAGGACCCCGACGGCTACAAAATCAAAGTTCTCCAGCGAGGCGGGCACTACCAGTAAAACCAAGTACCAGCAGTCCTATGCCAGTAACGAAGGCGGCGAGGAACAGGCCGAAATAACCGGATAACGCCCACATCGGCTAGGCGTTCAGGCCGACCCAGCCGTGGAAGCCGACGTAAATCCCCACACCAATGATCAGTACGCTGGATAGGTAAGGGGCGCGACGCGCCACAGCACCCAGCCAGGGCCAACGATTGGATGCCTGGCGTGCGCCGATAGCAGCGGCAGCACCAACGGCAACCAGAGTTATGGCCAGGCCGATGCTGAAACACAGCACCAGGACGGCACCCAGGGCGACTTCTTTCACTTGCAGGCAGAGCAGCAGCACGGTGATCGCTGCCGGGCAGGGAATCAGTCCGCCCGTCAAACCGAACAGGATGATCTGGCCGGTGGTGACATTGCGGTTGCTGAAGCGCTTGCGGATGTCGTTGGCATGCGCCCGTTCATGGGCATCCTGGTAGCCCTCCAGCGACAGTTCCAGTCCCTCCAACTCGGAATGATCATGCTCATGACCGTGGCTGTGCTCGCGGAACTCCAGGTCATAGTCGTGGGAGTGATCAGCATGGCCGAGGCTCAGGCGCGCAGTGAACTCATGGGGCTCGGGAACCTCGTCCAGTGACTCCAGGTAGTCACCCCGGTCGACGAAGCGAAACTGCTGGGCCAACCCATCGTGGCGAGTCGTCAGCAGGCTCACTTCGGCAGCCGGCCAGACATGGCCACTCAAGGCCTTCAGACGCCAGTGCGGAGGGATGCCTTCTTCGAAGATCGACAGCTCGATACGCCCGTGCCCGGTATCGATGCGCTGCGTTTCATCGTGGTGGTGCTCGTGTTGATGCTCATCACCTTCCTCGAAGCGCCACATCTGCTCGCCACGCCAGGTGCGCCAGAGCATCCACAGGGCGATGGTGATAATGATGGCGGCGGACGCGAGCTGGAAATAAGGCTCGGTAGTTTCGGCATCTAAATTCTGCCCTAGGTACATGCCGCCCATGGCCACCAGCCAGACTACGGCGGTGTGCGAAAGCGTTGCGGCCAGTCCCAGCAGAATGGCCTGCTTCACCGTGCCACGAATGGCCACGATAAACGCCGCCATCATGGTCTTCGAATGCCCAGGCTCCAGGCCGTGCAAGGCACCCAGCAGGATGGCGCTGGGGAAGTACAGCCAGGCCTGCGAGGCCCCCTGTTGCAGCAGTTCGGCGAAACTCGACATGGGAGGGGCCTAGAGGTACTTGGTGATTTGCTTGAAGTCTTCGAGTGATGCGCGCTCGCCTATCGCAAGCGCTTCGACCGTATGTTCCAGGCAGTGGTCGATATGGTCTTGGATAAGCACACGCTTGGCCTGGCAGACGGCTTTTTCCACGGCATGCAGCTGCTGGGCGATGTCTACGCAGGCACGGCTGTCTTCGATCATGGTGACGATGCTGCGCAGGTGGCCCTCCGCACGCTTCAACCTTTTGATGATGTCGCCATGACTTTGGTGCTGGTGGCCGTGTTCGTGATCGCTCATGTCTTGAGTCTCGTGCGTCGATGAATTACGCTCGCATGCTATCCCCCAGGGGGGGATATGGTCAAACCGACCACCCCTCCAGAAAAGCCACCCGCTTAGGCATCGAAAGAACCACAACATGCTCAGCAATCCCATCAGCACCAAGGTGATTTTTACCCTTGCTCTCGCCATATTGATGGCTTGGGCTGGACATACCTCTGCGCTGTTTATGGGATCGAGCCAGCCTTCCTTGAGTGGCAATGACGGTGCTCATTCGCATGCGCATGGTGACGAGACGCTGGCCTGTGCTGCGTACGGGGATCACTGCCACTCGCCGCTGACCGCCGACCATCTGCATGAAACACCACACCTGACTGCGCTGCTGAGCATCAGCACGCTGCCAGAACGTGCGCAGCCGATACCCGCCCCTCGCTACTCCATTCCTCCAAGCCCGATCTTTCTGATCGAGCGGCCACCGCGCGCCACATTCGTGCTCTGACACAGGCCGCTGTGCGGCCCAAGACCCCTTTAATTTAGGACTCAACCATGCATTCGCTATCTTTGGGCGCAATGGACGCATCTGTCGTGCGCCCGAATCGCTCGTTACTACTGCTGCTGCTGTTCACGGCATTGCTGTTTCTCGGCATGCCTGATGCGCTGGCCCACGCTGTTGCCGAGGGCGACAAGGGCTTTATCCAGGAAAGCTCCGGGGTGATGGTGCTGCCGTTCATCTACATGGGCGCTAAGCACATGATCACCGGCTACGACCACCTGCTGTTCCTCTTCGGGGTGATCTTCTTTCTCTACCGCCTGAAGGACGTGGGGCTCTACGTCACCCTGTTCGCCCTGGGTCACACCGTGACGCTGCTATTGGGCGTACTGGCGGAAATCAACATCAGCTCCTATGTGATCGACGCCATCATCGGTTTCTCGGTGGTGTACAAGGCGCTGGATAACCTAGGCGCATTCCAGCGCTGGTTCGGCCACCAGCCGAACACCAAAGCGGCCACGCTGATTTTCGGCCTGCTGCATGGCTTTGGTCTGGCGACCAAGATCCAGGAGTACGAGATCTCGGCAGACGGCCTGATCACCAACCTGATCGCCTTCAACGTCGGCGTCGAAATCGGCCAGCTCCTGGCCCTGAGCGCCATCCTGATTGTCATGGGCTACTGGCGACGCACCGCCAGCTTCTGGCGTCATGCCTACACCGCCAACGTCGCCATGATGAGCGCCGGTTTCCTCTTGATGGGTTACCAGCTCACCGGCCTGATCGTCTCTCAGTAAGGAATTTTCAGCATGTTCAATACCAAGCTTCCGACCATCAATGAATTGCCGACCAGCCGCCAACTGCTGCGCTCCACTGTGATTGCCGTGGGTGTTGCCGCAGCATTACTGGTCACCGTGGTGATGCCTTCGGAGTACGCCATCGACCCGACGGGTGTTGGTCGCGTACTCGGCCTGACCCAGATGGGCGAAATGAAGATAACCCTGGCCGAAGAAGCGGTAGCGGATGCAGCGGTTCAGCCAGCTGCGGCTCCAGTCGCTCAAGCTCCCGCGCCTGTTCAGCCGGTAGTTCAAGAGCCTGTTGCAGCAGCACCTGTGGCCGAACCCGTAGCTGAGCCTGAGCCAGCCCTGAAGTCGGATGAAGTGACTGTCACGCTGAAGCCGGGCGAAGCCAGTGAAATCAAGCTGGAAATGCTGGACAAGGCCACTGTCAGCTACGAGTGGACGACCAATGGTATTCCGGTCAACCACGACACCCACGGCGAGCCCTACAACGGCCCAAAGGGCTACTACCACAGCTACAGCAAGGGTAAACAGATCAAGGGGGATAAAGGCGAGTTCACCGCCATCTTTGACGGCACCCACGGCTGGTTCTGGCGCAACCGCAGCAACAGCGACGTGACCATCACGCTGAAGACCAAGGGCGAGTACCTGAGCGTCAAACGCGTGATTTAAGGTTTTTGCCTCTTCCGTCAGCTGGCGGAAGAGGCAACTCTCAGCCAATGGCACCACGCCCTGCACATCCACGGCACTATTTATCGACGCTGAAGCAGTCCCTCACCGACCCACTGCTTCAGCCAGGTAGCCGCTCGCAGAGGTGCCTGTTCACCGTGTTGACCCACGAGGTTCTCGCACATTGAAGCAAACGAGCCTCCATCGCTAAGTAACCGCAAAGCCGAAGCTTCATCCGGCTCCAGAGTACGGTACTGACAGACCAACTCATGTCGCCAAACCAAGCAATCCAGGGGCGCGGATAACGTAACGACAGCAGGAATATCGGCCTCGGCCTTGGCAGCCACCCACATGCCCACGGTGTTGTACTGTAGCTGCAACCAACGAACCGAGGGTGTGAGGTATACCCGCAGATTGACCCAGTCATCAGCTGAAAAACGACTCATCACTTCCAGCGACAGTGGCTCTGTATCAGGTGCGTCGAAGGCCAGGGTAAAGGCCCATTCAAGTGTGGCGAGTTCTATCATCGGGGAACGTTGCGGCTCGGCAATATAGCCGCGGATGAACTCCGGCAGCTTCTCGCCTAACCAGCGCAAACTGAAATGTCTCGATGGCCACGCGCTGATATAAGCCATGGCCAACTGTGCAAATGACTCATCACCCATCCAGCGATGCAACGCTGGGAAGTCTTCCCTCATGACGGAAAGAAGCCTGGCGCGATAAGCGTTTTGGTAAATCATCAGGCCATCTGCGGCAGGCAGCGTATTGCTACCTTGAATCTGCTCCAACAGCTCAGGAGGGATAACGGTATCGCCTGTGGTCAGGTAACGCTCCAGCGCTTCCTGCTGAGCACTCAGGCGCATGGTGCGGCAGCCCTTAGAGCATTGGCGGAGATAGAGCGCGCCTTGGACAGCTCCGCTAATAGCTCGTCAAAGGGCGGGAAATGATCATCTCGCTCAATCAAGGTGGCAGTAGCACCTAGGTAGCTCAGTGCTTTGCCATACAGGGTCCAGACCGGGTCAGCAATCGGCTGATCGTGGGTATCAATGAGGTAGTGGCCGTAGTCGCTATGGCCGGCCAGGTGGATCTGGCGAATCCGCTCACGGGGTAACTCCATGATGAATTGCCAAGGGTCGAACCCTTGGTTTTTTGAACTGACGTAGACGTTGTTCACATCGAGCAGCAGCTCGCAGCCGGTCAGGCTGCTCAGTTCGGCTAGAAACTGAGACTCGCTCATGCAGGACGTTTTCCACTGCACGTAGGCCGACACGTTCTCAAGCACCAAGGGCCGCTGCAACACATCCTGAACCAGCCGAACCCTTGATGCCACATGCAGCAGGCTGTCCTGGGTGAATGGCATTGGAAGTAGATCATGCAGCTGGTGAGCACTACCCCGGCTCCAACACAGATGGTCAGCTACCCAGCGGGGCTGAACTCGGTCGGCTAGATTTTTCAATTGGCGTAAGTACTCAGCGTCGATCTCATGAGGACCGCCAATCGACAGGGAAACCCCGTGCATGACCAGCGGATATTGCTCTTTGATCGCATCGAGGAAGTAGAGGGCTTTTCCCCCGCCGACCATGTAGTTCTCGGAAATGATCTCGAACCAGTCGACTGCGGGGCGTTGCTCCAGAATCTGCTGGTAGTAGTCGCTACGCAAGCCCAGGCCAAAGCCCAGCATGTTGCTTTTACTCATTAGGACTCCGAGTCAAGGGAGTGACTTGCACTCCCTTGGATGGGCTTACTCGCTGGTTTTACCGCCGGCCTCATCGCATTTTTCTTGGGTCATCAAGTTGAAGCCCTGACCTTTACATTCTCCCTGGCCTTTGCAGGCGTTCTTGGCAGTCATGCAATCGTTTTGACCTTTGCAGCCATTCACACCAAAGCATTTTACTTCGGCAGTTTTTGCATCCTGAGCCGCTTGTGCAGGCAGGGTGGCAAATAGGCTGGCGGCAACGAGTGCCAATGCAGCACCGGTAGCAACGGTATTTTTGGTCGACATAGTGGCAATCTCTCTTGAGCGTTATGTGGAGGTCAGGACTATTTAGTGCCTCTGACCCGAAGAAGCGTAGGCATCGCTGCCAGGCATGCCATAAAACGAATCCGCACAGGCTTCATTAGCGGGCATGAACAGACACTACAGAGCCCTGCAGAGTCTCCACAAGAAAGAAGTAGCAACCTGACAGAACTGTAATGTTCAGCTCAGGTTTATGACAGGGCACTCTGGTTAAGGTTACTTCGAGCCTGAAGCTCAATGCCTGATGGCGACCCACTCAGGGTCACTAGGCTAACTGAACTAAATCGAGGACTTTCCAGATGAAATCAATCAAAACCCTGTTCGTGGTTATCGCGCTTACCGCTTCTTCTTTGGCGATGGCCGAAGGCGGTGCCGACCGTACTTTTGCTCGCATGGAACAGGCCAGCAAGGTATCGATGGAAGCCTATCAATTGGCCCAGCAACAGAAAAAAGAGTCGCCGGTTGCAAGTAATAAAACCCAAACAGCCGACCACGCCGACTGCTAGTACACGGCCAACCTGACAGAAATGTAATCACTTAGCCGGTTGAGATATGGCAATTTCTCAAGCTCGCTGTCGAACCGATTTGAAAAGTCACGGCAGTGGGCAAGGCTAATAGGGAAACCCTCCCAGGATGAAGCTGACAATCAACCTGAATTCACGGTTGTTTACCCTGGTTCCTCCAACTGATTGGACATAACGGTATGCACTGCAAAACCTCAAGACGAACCTTCGTTAAAGGCCTGGCCGCCACCGGCATTCTCGGAGGCCTTGGCTTGTGGCGCACTCCCGTTTGGGCGGTGACCAGCCCAGGTCAGCCCAACGTATTGACTGGCACCGACTTCGACTTATTCATTGGTGAAACGCCAGTGAACATTACCGGAGCAGCCCGGACCGCGATGGCTATTAATGGGTCCATTCCAGGGCCAATTTTGCGCTGGCGGGAAGGCGATACCGTCACGCTGCGCGTGAAAAACCGTTTAGCCGAAGACACCTCGATCCACTGGCACGGCATCATTTTGCCCGCGAACATGGACGGTGTGCCTGGCTTGAGCTTCCACGGCATCGCGCCCGATGGCATGTACGAATACAAATTCAAGGTCAATCAAAATGGTACCTACTGGTACCACAGCCACTCCGGATTGCAGGAGCAAATCGGCGTTTACGGTGCCCTGGTCATCGATGCCAAAGAGCCTGAGCCGTTCAGCTATGACCGTGATTACGTGGTGATGCTGACTGATTGGACGGATGAAGACCCAACCCGGTTATTGGCCAAGCTCAAGAAGCAGTCGGACTACTACAACCAGCACAAGCGCACCGTAGGCGACTTTATCAATGACGTGAGCGAGCAAGGTTGGTCGGCAGCAGTTGCTGATCGCAAGATGTGGGCCGAGATGAAGATGAGCCCCACCGATCTTGCCGACGTCAGTGCCTATACCTACACCTACCTGATGAATGGCCAGGCACCTAATGGGAACTGGACAGGTATCTTCAAACCGGGTGAAAAACTCCGTTTGCGCTTCATTAACGGCTCGGCCATGACCTACTTCGACGTGCGAATTCCAGGCCTGAAGATGACGGTGGTTGCGGCCGATGGCCTGCACGTCAAGCCAGTCAGCGTCGATGAGCTGCGCATCGCCGTGGCCGAGACCTACGACGTGATTGTCGAGCTCGCGGACCAAGAGGCTTACACGATTTTCGCCCAGTCCATGGATCGCACCGGCTATGCCCGCGGCACTTTGGCTACACGTGAAGGTTTGAGCGCGCCAGTACCCGAAACCGATCCTCGTCCCCTGATCGCCATGGGCGACATGGGTATGGATCACGGCAGCATGGCGGGCATGGACCACAGCAGCATGCAAGGCGGCATGAGCGGCATGGATCACAGCAAGATGGCCGGGATGGACGCTGGCGGAATGCAAGGTGATATGGCCGGTATGGACCACAGCAAAATGGCCGGCATGGACCATTCAGGTATGGCGGGTATGGGCGCAGCAATGCAATCGCATCCGGCCTCTGAAACCAATAACCCGCTGGTCGACATGCAAACCATGACTCCGACCCACAAGCTGGACGATCCAGGTATCGGCCTACGCGACAATGGTCGTCGCGTGCTGACCTATTCAGACTTGAAAAGCATCTTCCCCGACCCAGATGGCCGCGAACCCAGCCGAACTATTGAGCTGCACCTCACCGGGCACATGGAGAAGTTCTCCTGGTCCTTCGACGGCATCAAGTTCTCGGATGCCGAGCCTTTGCGCCTTAAGTACGGCGAGCGTGTCCGCATCACGCTGGTCAACGACACCATGATGACTCACCCCATCCACCTTCACGGCATGTGGAGTGATCTGGAGGATGCGAACGGCAACTTCATGGTTCGTAAACACACCATCGACATGCCGCCAGGTTCCAAACGCAGTTATCGAGTAACTGCCGATGCATTGGGGCGCTGGGCTTACCACTGCCACCTACTACTCCACATGGAAATGGGCATGTTCCGTGAAGTTCGTGTGGATGAGTAAAGGAGATATTTGATGAGCACTTTTATGAAGCGGAAGGCCCTGGTTGGCAGCGCTACCGTGTTGAGCCTTTTGGCTGCCCTGCATGCTCCGGTGTTGTTGGCCGGTAAAGATCACAGTGAGCACGAACAACATGCTACTGAGACACAGGCTCCCAAATCGGTACCTGACAAGAAGGCCGCACAAGCGAAGGAAAAGGCTGCTAGTCAGCAGATGGATCATGGGGACATGAACCATGGCGGCATGGACCATGAAAGCATGATGGATAAGCATGGCGGCACCGAAGCCGAAGCAGGTTCGAACCATGACCACTAGGTTTTTACGTCCGTCCCTAACAGCACTGGCAGTGTCGCTGAGCATGCTTGGCAGCGGGCTCACCCTCGCTGCGGAAGAAATGGATCATTCGGCAATGGGCCACGGTTCCATGCCGATGGACCATAGCAAGATGAACCACGGTTCTGCCAAAGAGCCGATGGAGGGCATGGATCATAGCCAGATGGTCCATAGCCGGAGCCAAGAAAAGGCTCCGGCTATGGACCACAGCAAGATGGGTCACGGCGCTATGCAGGGGCAGATGGGAGGTATGGATCATTCAAAGATGAACCATGGTTCCGCTGAAGCCCCAAGAACTACCAGTCGCACGCCTATCCCGGTGCTGACAGATGCGGATCGTGAAGCAGCGTTCCCGCCTTTGCCAGGCCACAAGGTTCACGACAGCGCCATCAACAGCTTTTTCCTGCTCGACCAACTCGAATACCAAGATGCCGATGAAGGCAGCACCTTGGCTTGGGATGCGTCCGGCTGGATTGGCGGAGACATCAATCGTCTCTGGCTTCGCTCCGAAGGTGAGCGCACCAATGGCGTAACTGAGGATGCTGAATTGCAGGCCTTGTACGGGCGCTCGATTGGTCCTTGGTGGGATGTGGTCGCGGGTGTTCGCCAAGACTTCAAGCCAGAGTCGCCACAGACTTGGGCCGCATTCGGCATCCAGGGTATGGCGCTGTATGCCTTCGAGGCGGAGGCCACTGCCTTTGTCGGCGAGAACGGCCAGACGGCTGCGCGCTTAGAGGGCGAGTACGACATTCTGCTGACCAATCGCCTGATCCTTCAGCCGACCGCTGAAGTGAATTTCTACGGCAAGAACGATCCCGAGCGAGGCATCGGCTCCGGCCTGGCCAATGCCGAGGTCGGTCTGCGGCTGCGTTACGAGATCATTCGCCAGTTCGCACCCTACATCGGCGTTTCCTGGAGTCGCTCCTTCGGCAACACGGCCGACTTGGTGCGAGATGAGGGTGAGGATGTTGAGGAGGCACGCTTCGTTGCCGGTATTCGGATGTGGTTTTGAGAGCCTGACATGAAAAGAACAATTAAAACCTTGGTGGCCGCGGGTGTCGTCGGAAGCGCTGCATTAGTTGGCGGTGCCTACTTGGGCTTGGTCAACGTGGGTGCCGATGACCCTCACTTCCCGGCAGTACATGCTTTCCTGACAATGGCCAGAGACCGCTCTATCGAAGTGCGGTCCAAGGATATAGAAGTACCCAACCTCAATGATGACGCGCTTATAAAAGCCGGAGCTGGCAATTACAACTCTATGTGCATCGGCTGTCATTTGGCACCGGGTGTTGCTGAAACAGAGCTAAGCCAATCCCTGTATCCCGCTCCGCCGAACCTGACCAAGGTTGGCATCGATGGCAATCCAGCCGCTGCATTCTGGGTGATCAAGCACGGTATCAAGGCCACAGGCATGCCGGCCTGGGGCAAGAGCATGGGTGATCAGTACATCTGGGGCATGGTCGCGTTCCTCGATCAACTGCCGAAAATGGATGCCGGGCAGTATCAAGCCCTAGTTGCATCGAGCGGCGGTCACGATCATGGCGGCGGTGAGACCCAGATGCATAACCACGAAGGTCAACATGGAAGCGCCAAGACGGATCATCACGCCGAGCCTGAGGCTGCGACAGATCATCATGCTTCGGATAGTTCAAAGGCGAACGCAGGTGCCGACCATCACGGTGATTCGTCGAGCAGCGCAGATCATCACACAGCAGATATGACGCCATCAGGCAGCGGCGCAGACCACCATGCGACGGATGGCCAAACGGCGGAAGAGGCTGCTGGTCATCACGAAACAGAGCCAGCTCAAAAGGAGCAGGCCCCGGCCGCTGCTCCCAACACTCACACCCATGCCGATGGCAAAGAGCACCTTCATGACAGCTAAATGTAAAGGAGCACGGGTGGCGATGCTGGCCGCCTTGTTTATGACCTCGGCAGTTCAATCAGCTGATGCCCTGACAATCGACGTGCACCGTGATGCAAATTGTGGTTGCTGCAAGAAGTGGATCTCGCACTTGGAAGCGAACGGCTTCAGAGTCATCGACCATGTCGAGGGCGATATGACCTCGGTGAAGCAACGACTCGGTGTTGCACCACGACTGGCGTCCTGCCACACCGCCGTGATCGACGGCAAATTCGTCGAGGGTCACGTACCAGCAGCGCAAATCATCGAACTATCCAAACGTGATGATCTGGCTGGTATCGCCGTTCCCGGCATGCCGGCAGGCTCACCTGGTATGGAAGTTGGTGGTACGCAGCATGCCTATCAGGTTATCGGGTTGACCAAGGCGGGTACTGACCAAGTTATTGCCGACTACCCCGCGCAGTAATATTCCCATCTAGAACCGAGCACTCAGACTTTTCATTCAAAGGTGAGTGCTCGGAATCACGATTTCTCACTCCTGCGCCCTCTGTTCCCCTCAATACAGCCCTTTACGACTAGCAGCACAACTAGCCGCATAGATCCGTATGAAAAAAGGCACCCGAGGGTGCCGAAGGCTGTCTCCAAACCAAAGGAGCAATACAGGGGACAGCAGTGAAGCGAGGCGAGGACCGCAGGGCACTTGCCGATGACGCTTTAAAGCACTTCGAGTGGGTACTCAACGATGAGACGAACCTCATCCAAATCTGACTCGAAGTCGGTTGCACGGGTCGTAGCCTGGCGAATGCGGAAGGACATGTCTTTCAGTGATCCGGCTTGCACGACGTACTTGGCTTCGATGTCGCGCTCCCACCGCTTCTGATCGGTCAGCGGATTACCATCATCGTCGCGCCGCATGTAAACCTCGTTGGCGTTGGTATAGTCCGCATCCCAGCCCTGCGCGTAGCGGGTCATGAAGCTCAGGCCGGGCACACCAAAAGGCTCCATGTCCAAGTCATAGCGCACCTGCCAGGACTTTTCCTTGGGCGAGTTGAAGTCGCTGTACTGGATAGAGTTATCCAGGTAGATCGAGTCGGATTGACGCAGGTAATCGAAATCGTCATCGCCGTTATTACGCTGAATGCCAACCATGACGGTATGGGCACCAAATTGCACTCCAGCCTTACCGCTCCAGATGTTGTTATCGAAGCTGCCCAGATGTTGTTTTCCCTCATCGACAGCTTTGTAGTAATTAAGTCCACCGATCAAGGCAACATCGTCGGAGAGCGGATAGCTCAACGTGGTACCAGCGTAGTACTGGTTCCAAGCATCTTTGAGGCGGCTGGTATAGAGGCTGATGCCGACGTTGTCGTTGACCGAGTAATCACCACCAAAATAGGCAATCCAGGGGGCGTCGACGGAGCCCGCATAGAACGTTGCGAAGCCATCGTGCGTATTTCGGCCCACCGTGACCGGTCGTTTCGGTAGATCGTGACCGGCCATTTCGCTAACGCGTGACCGCTCATTTCGCTATCAACGTGACCGATTTCCAGCCTGTTCCGAAACAGGCGGTCACG